>JBBQHY010000050.1:0-10370 GCA_038324415.1 Pseudanabaenales cyanobacterium
ATTTGAAAGCTTTCTGCATACCTTACATTATACCGCAGTTTCTTGTAAGGGTATCTGCGATCCGCTAAGTAGATTGTTCGCTCTCGCTCACCGCCTTATATCCCACGGTTAAAACCGTTGGGTTTTACGGCTATTTCTATAATCACGAACATATCTGTGTTGATTGTGGTCGCCAGTTTATGGATGTCTATACTGTTTGCGGCTACTCGCATGAGATTAAGGAATTGGGCAACGCCTTAAAATGACTTCATAACTTGAAGCTGTGATCGCTCATATCTATAAATTTTCATTTACCGAGCGTCAGCAACTTCAACAGATCCCGAGCCAAAGTAGTCCATCGTCAAATGCTCAAACCAATTTGCTTTAATTAGTCCTGAGAACCAAAACTGCGATCGCTATCCAAAAAAGCAACTGGTTCCGTTAAGATAAATTCTCCAGCTAAAATCCACGACTTTAGGGTTTCTGCTACCTGTTCCGAGCGATAGATACTGGCAATAGGAGCAGTTCGGATATTAATCCCATCAATTTTGATTGTTCCTGATTTCAGTTCCGCATAGCTGACAGTACCGAAGGTAGGGCGAATTCGGCGGGCGATCGCAAAGTCAATTATGGAAGTCATAATTTCCGTATCTGGAACCGAGGCTTTTGCCACAACTTCTTCATCAATTACAGGCAAAGGAATTCCCACTCCCAACATCAACGATGCTCCATAGTTCCGAAAATAGCAACCTCGTACCCATTCTGAAGTCATTTGTTTAGCATCACCAATTAACGCCAAAGTCGCAGCAGGGGCAATAGGTGTACGGTTTGCTAGACGTTTTTGTAATGGGAAATGTTGAGTTCCCTCCCATGCCACATAGCCGATGCCACCGCCCATAAAGATTTTGGTACCAATGCCAATTAGTCTTAAATCTGGATCGTTCCACAATGGGGCGATCGCACCTGGATTAGCATAAACAGCATTACCTAAGCGGGGTTTTAATTCACCTAAATAAGTATAAAGAGGGCGATCGCCACCATTTACGCCCACAATGAAGTTTTGATGCAGATTCCGAGGATTGAATAAATAAAACTGATTAATACTATCTTTTGTAATCGTAGAGTCGAAACTAGCGCGGGGATAACAGTCATTTGGCTGTCCAATTAACTTAAGATTTACTGATTTTCCCGCAATTAAGTTTTCAATCACGTGTCCACCCCCTCGATTTACTGCTACCTCACCGTCAGGTTCTTGGCTTGAACCCAAATATAAATCCACAGCACCAAAGCCGCTATAGGCAGAAACTCCATCGAGCCAGCAGTTACGAATTTTAATCGGTGGATCAGTATTGCCTAGATTAATAATTGCTCCTGAAGATTCCATCGGCTCGAAGGTGCCTGTGGTTATTACATCAACTTGGGTAGTTGCTTGTTTGACTCCAACTGCTTGCACTAGTTGCTTTAGCTGAGTGGCAGTTAGAACCTTAGCAGTCAGATTTTTAATCTTGGCGTTAATTTCGGCGATCGTTTGAGTCATATAAATAACTCTTTACACTTTATTAACAAGATTTCTGTATCATAAGCTACGAATAATGTTATGTTTAATTCTGTACCAATACATACAAAATACAACTTAAAGGAGCTTGATATGAACGATACTCAAAAACAAAAAAAGGTAGAAGCCTCTTTAAACCACAAGGCTAATATTGCTTCTTCTCTCAAACACCGTATTGAAGTAGCTAAATCTAATAATGATAGCAACTTGTTGAGACTTCTAGAACAAGAAATGAACCAAGTTGCTGTAAAGTAGTAAGTCTTATAATTATTACTATCTTCATAGAACCGTCAAATTATGACGGTTTTTTTGTGATGGTTTGATCCCCATTAAATAGTTTGATTCCCATTTAATTAGGGCAAGGATATTTGCAAGAGTGAGAATTAAATATAGAGAAGACCCATGTCCGATTAAGTCAACATCAAGTACCATAATTAATTTTTCCGCTAGAATTAGAGAAACAAAACTACATAATATCAACCAGCGCTTATGAACTCTACTGATATAGCAAAACTGCTGCAAAAAGGGTATTACGTGACTTTGGGAGCCGCGTCAAATTTAATCGAAGTGATCCAAGATCCTCGCAAGCTGGATCGGCAGGTTAATTCCCTATTTCAAGATTTTGGTGGATTAACCGATGAGCTTGCTGATAAAGGCGCAGTCACAGAGTCAGAGGCGCGCAAACTTGTAGATAGCTTAATTGCTCAACAGATTCCAACTTCTGAGACTACAACTATCACCACAACAGCAACTACGGTGGTTGATAGTAATGTCCAAGCTGATTTACTAAATTTAACTCAACAACTGGCTGATTTAAGAACCGAGCTGGAAAGATTACGTCAAGAGGATAGTTAGTATTAATTACTGATGCGAATTGACGTTGTTACATTATTCCCCGATTTTTTTACTTCACCCCTATCTACTAGTCTCTTGGGTAAAGCGATCGCCCGAGAAATTGCCACAGTTGTTTTAACTAATCCCCGTGATTTCACTATAGATAAGCATCATCGGGTGGATGATGAGCCTTACGGTGGCGGGGTGGGAATGCTGATGAAACCAGATCCGATTTTTGCGGCGGTGGAGTCATTACCAATTTTGCCCAAACGGGAGATTATTTTTCTGACGCCCCAAGGTGAACCGCTTAAACAAAACCTCCTGAAAGAATTAGTTACCTACGATCAGTTAGTGCTAATTTGTGGCAGCTATGAAGGGGTGGATGAGCGAGTTTGTGAGCATTTAGTCACTCGGGAAATTTCCTTGGGAGATTTTGTCCTAACCTGTGGTGAAATTCCAGCTCTGGCTCTAATTAATGGAGTCGTGCGTTTATTACCTGGAACCGTTGGTAAGCCTGAATCCTTGAAGCTAGAAAGCTTTGAAACCGAATTATTAGACTATCCCCAATATACTCGTCCCCAAAGTTTTAGAGGATGGGAGGTACCAGAGGTGTTGCTATCTGGAAATCATGCCCATATTGAGACGTGGCGCAAAAATGAGAGCTTGAAACGTACTCGCGATCGCCGTCCTGATCTACTCTCTGATTTTCGTCTAAATTTACCAGAGTGAGGCAATTTTAGTAATATTTGGTAGCATACATAGCTAAAATGTGAAAGCTTGCAAGAAATCTTAAAGTTAGTTATGCACATCCTGATTAGTAATGATGACGGCATTTATGCCCCTGGAGTCAAGGCATTAACCGATGCTTTAAGTGGTGGTGAGTATGAAATTACCGTAGTTTGTCCTGATCGCGAGAGATCGGCTATGGGTCATGCTTTGACTTTACAAGAACCCGTGCGAGTTGATGAAATCAAGGGCTATTTTCATCCAGATGTTAAGGCTTGGGCTTGTTCAGGTACCCCCAGCGATTCGATGAAATTGGCTTTAGATGCGATCGCCACCAGTCGCCCAGATTTAGTTTTATCTGGAATTAATCGTGGATCTAATTTAGGTACAGACGTTTTATACTCTGGAACCGTATCCGCTGCCATGGAAGGAGTGCTGGAAGACCTGCCTAGTATTGCTTTTAGTTTAACTAGCTTTGTTTCCACCGATTTTAGCGGAGCGGCAGCATGTGCCCAAAAAATAGTAAAAGCGATCGCTACTAATCCTTTACCAGAATCAATGCTATTAAATGTCAATATTCCTGCCATTCCCAAAGAAGATATTTGTGGAGTAGTAGTCAGGAAATTAGGAATCAGAAGATGGAAGGATGTATTTGAAAAGAGAGTTGATCCAAGGGGAAAAACCTATTACTGGTTAGCTGGAGTAGTTATAGAAGAAGAAGCTGCTGTAGATACTGATGTGCAAGGCATTAGAGATAACTACATCACCATTACGCCCTTGAAATATGACCTCACATTGCATTCGGCATTACCCTCAGTGGATAATTGGGCGGCAACACTCCTTAAAGTTGAAATTAAATCATGTTAAATTCTCTATCAAATCCCCAATCTCATGGATATTCTCAACCTGCGGAATGGCAGCCCCATAGTGCCTGTTGGTTAGCATTTCCCAGCGATCGCACTCTTTGGCTAGAGAACTTAGAATCCGCTCAAGCGGAATTTGTAGATCTAGTAAAAGTAATTGCGGTATCCGAAAAAGTTGAGATTTTGGTGGCTAATTTGGAAACGGAAGCGATCGCCCGTCAACTTCTTATAGGGACTTCGGCTAAATTCCACTCTATTCCCAACGGGGATATTTGGATGCGGGATATTGCGCCCATATTTTTAACGAGTAATACTCAAGAAATAGCTACTGTATGCTTTACGTGGAATGGTTGGGGACATAAATATCTTTTAGAACATGACGATCAAGTGGCGATCGCTATTTCTGAATCTTTGAAATCTCAAAATATCCCAACCTTCCGATTTCCTTGGGTATTAGAAGGAGGAGCCGTAGAAGTGGATGGTATAGGAACTTGTCTAACTACGAAGCAATGTCTGTTAAATCCTAATCGTAATCCCGCTCTGAATCAAACTGAAATTGAACAAGGATTATGTCAGGCATTGGGAGTAAGTAAAATTCTGTGGCTAGACGAAGGTTTAATTAACGATCATACCGATGGACACATTGACACGATCGCCCGATTCATCGCTCCAAGTAGGGTAATGTGCATGAAATCTGAGAGTAAGGATGATCCTAATTACAAAATCCTTAATCATATTTCCGAACAGTTAAAAGGATTCACCGATGCGAATAGTAAAACCTTAGAAGTAATAGAAATTCCTTCGGTAGGTTTAGTATTAGATCCAGACGGAGAGATTATGCCCGCTAGTTATCTCAATTTTTACATCTCTAATGGTCATGTGATTGTTCCTACCTATGACTCAGAATTTGATCAAAAAGCTGTTGAAGCGATCGCTCCGCATTTCCCTACCCGCCAAACTATCGGACTCTCCGCTAAAACTATTCTCTCAGGTGGTGGCGCATTCCACTGCATCACCCAACAACAACCTATAATACATAGTGTTGACTCGATCTAAGGAGTTACAAGCTAATGACTCAGACAATTACAAAGAAATCTTTATATGAATCTGATTACCTGCTTTGGGTTCAAGAAACTTTGACAAAGCTAAGGGCTAGAGATTTTAAAAATTTGGATTTAGAGAATTTAATAGAGGAGATTGAGGATTTGGGGCGATCGCAAAGAAAGGAACTAGAAAGCCGTCTTGCCACTTTATTGGCGCATTTACTCAAACGGATGTATGTAAATATGCCTGACTGTTTTAATAGCTGGCAAAATACGATCGCGGAACAAAGATTACAGATTGAGGTTTTACTGAATAACTATCCCAGTCTGAAAAGTGATTGGGATAATCATTTTAGTGATGCTTGGCTACTTGCTTTGAAGCATACTCGCAAAGAGTATCAAGCCAAAGGTTCTACGTTTCCTGATGTATGGAATGTAGGTTCAGATATTGACACAATCCTCAATACTAACTTCTGGGAATAGCGATCGCCTCTCATCAAAATCAAATAGTACTCGCTGCAAAATTAAAAAAACTATAATAGTTAGTGTTGGCTGTATCAAAGGAGTTACAAGTTAATGACTCAGACAGTTGTAAAGAAATCCTTATATGAATCTGATTACCTGCTTTGGACTGAAGAGATTGTGTCTAACTTAAAGTCTAGGGACTTTGATAATGTGGATTTTGAGAACTTAATAGAGGAGATTGAGGATTTGGGGCGTTCTAAAAAGGATGAACTAAAAAGTCGTTTGAACACTT
This sequence comes from Pseudanabaenales cyanobacterium, assembly GCA_038324415.1. Taxonomy (GTDB): domain Bacteria; phylum Cyanobacteriota; class Cyanobacteriia; order Pseudanabaenales; family Pseudanabaenaceae; genus PCC-7502. Next base: position 5,758 of record JBBQHY010000050.1, read on the forward strand.
TGTTGGAACATTTACTCAAACGCATTTATATTAATATGCCGCAGGAATTTAATGGCTGGAAACGTACTATTAGAGAGCAACGCAATTGTCTTGAATGGCTTTTAGAAGACAATCCCAGTTTAAAAACATGGAATATATCCTTTGATATTGCTTGGTGCTATGCATTAAAGGATGTACGAGAAGATTATCCTCAGTATCAATTTCCAGATACTTGGCAGTTTGGAAGTGACGTTGAGTCAATTTTAAACATAAATTTCTGGGAGTAGCGATCGCAAATACCATAATTGTGAAGTAACCCTAACATTTGTTACATAAACCCTCAATGGTGAATTTCGCTTGGTTAGAAGGATAAAATATATTCAGAAAGAAATAGTTTATCTATAAATATTTTAGAGGAAGTTAGATCTATGAATTTATTTCAAGTTGTTTCTAACGGAATTCGTTTTGTAAGTGAAGCTGTATTAAGAATTTTTAGCCCACATAAAGATAATTATCCCCAAACTGGGGTACAACCTTTTACTGGCGATATCCCAAACAAATCTATCAAATCACACGGAAGAGAAAAATAAAAGTGTAGCGATCGCTTTTTTAGCCTTTTATTAGGGTTTTTAAAGAGCAATACTTATGAATAAGAATTTTAATTAATAACTATTTAAATCATTTAGAAAAAGACTTGTAAGCTAAGATTACCTTCATATTAGTTTATTTTTTCCTAACCTTATTAGTCCTAAGTAATGATTTCCATAGCTTTAGAGATTTTATTCGTACTTCTACTAATCGTTACTAATGGCATATTTTCTATGTCTGAGTTGGCGATCGTCTCATCTCGAAAAGTGAGGCTGGAACAATGGGCAAAAGATGGCGATCGCAAGGCAAAGGCAGCCCTTAAACTAGCAAATAATCCTAATAATTTTCTGGCTACCGTTCAAATTGGTATTACTTTAATTGGGATTTTAAGTGGGGCATTAGGTGGTGCTACCATCGCCGAAAAACTAGAAGCAGGAATTAAGTATATTCCCGTGCTTTCAGCCTATAGTCAGTCTATCAGTTTCACTATTGTCGTTGCTGTTATTACTTATCTTTCTTTGGTAATTGGGGAGCTACTACCCAAACGTCTTGCCCTTAGTAATCCCGAAAAGATTGCGGTGATAGTAGCAAAGCCCATGCAGTTATTGGCCAATTTTGGTAAGCCTTTAGTTTATCTTTTAAGCTCATCTACAGAGGTTTTACTAAAACTTTTCGGCATTAAAATCACCGAAGAACAGCCGATGAGTGCCGAAGAGATTAAAGAACTAATTGCCCAAGGTGCGGAAGTAGGAATATTTGAAGAATCTGAACAAGAGATGGTGGATCGGATATTTAGGTTAGGCGATCGCCCCATTAAAGCCATAATGACCCCTCGTACCGAGATTATGTGGCTAGATTTGGATACTCCCTTAACAGAAATTCAACAAGAATTAATTTATAGTTCCTTTTCCCGATTTCCTGTGGCAAGAGCAAATTTGGATGAATGTTTAGGAATTGTGGAAATTCGAGATTTTCTAATCGCTTGCTTAAAAGGAGAGGAAATTGACCTAGAAAAAAGCTTACACATCCCGCTTTATGTAGCTGAAAGTGCAAGTGCTTTAAGTGTTTTAGAATCATTTAAGCAAACTGGTAATCACATTGCTCTTGTCACAGATGAATATGGTGGGGTGGAGGGATTAGTAACAATTAATGATTTACTAGAGGCGATCGTTGGTAGTTTGCCTCTACAAAATCAAAAAGCTGAATCTCAAATTATCAAAAGAGATGATGGGTCTTGGCTAGTAGATGGGATGCTCTCAGTGGATGAGCTTAAAGAATTATTAGAAATTGATGAAATGCCTGAGGAAAATGAAAATTATCATACTTTAGGTGGATTTGTGATGACGACCTTAAAACATATTCCCATTAGTGGTGAACACTTTACGTGGGCAAATTTTCAATTTGAAGTGGTAGACATGGACGGAACCAGAGTTGATAAAGTTTTAATCAGTTTACTAGAACCTGAATTACCTTAAACAGACTAAGGTAGTTTTTGATAAAAAAATCACCCAATCCGAAGCCCCTAAATCCGCAATTCTGGTGACTTTGATTTTCAGTACCCTGAGAATTGGAGGCAGGGGCTGGATACTCCCTTCCCACCATAGAAATATACACAGTTTAAATGGAGTGTGGGGGCAAAGCCCCCACACTCCCAAAAGACTAATCTTTGACTGTGAAGGGAGTAGATTCTTTAAAGGAAATCTCCTCAGCAAGAAAACTCTTGCAGATAGATAAATTGACTGAATGCAAAATAATAAGGCTATGATATATTCTGAGAATGGTTATCATTTTATCTTTGCTATGTTAGAAGTCCAACAGCTTTCCGTGAACTATCGAGGATTACAAGCTTTAGAATCAATAACGTTTCATCTCCAAGCAGGTCAGGTGGTGGGCTTAATTGGACCCAATGGCGCAGGTAAGAGCACTCTATTCAAGGCATTACTGGGCTTAATTCCTGTGATCTCAGGTAAAGTTACTTATCAAGATAAATTATTGAAATCACAAAAACAGCGAGTGGCATATGTTCCCCAGCGATCGCAAATAGATTGGGATTACCCGATCACGGTCTGGAATGTAGTGATGATGGCACGGACATTATCTTCAGGTTGGTTTCATAATCATAGTCAACGCTCAAAGGCAGTAGTAAAAGAGGCACTCCAAAAAGTAGAAATGTTACACCTAAGCGATCGCAAAATTAGTGATTTATCAGGTGGGCAACAGCAACGGGTATTTCTGGCTAGGGCATTGGCGCAGGAAGTCGATTTGTTTTTATTTGATGAGCCTCTGGCAGGAGTGGATAAAAAAACTGAAGAACTGATCCTAGATATCTACAGCAATCTGAAAGCAGAGGGCAAAACCCTATTAGTAAGTTGCCATGAGTGGGGGCAGGCTTTAAATAATTACGATCGCCTGATTCTGCTCAATCAATCTTTAATTGCCCATGGTTCTCCCCAAGAAGTCATGACTCTGGAAAATATTCAATCTGCCTACGGTTCATCTAAACAAGTTCGCCGCCTTATTAATCCCCTAGAATCTATCATGGCTTGTTAATAACCTTAGTAGACTTCTTAAAAAACCGAAAATGTGTTAGATTAAGCCACTATTGACTAGAATGCCGAACTTGCTTTCCTATTGGCAACGATTTGGAGATATTTGAATTAACAATCTGTCGTATAGTTCAAAAAGTAGAAAATGTCCTAGCCTTTTGCCCAAGCATAGGAGGAAATGGGATTGCTCCATAGGTATGGGTTTCATCAGTATCCGAAGCTCGCAAAAACTAAAGAGACTGTATAGTGGAAATAGATTATTCCAGCAAGTGTATTCTGAATATCAATAATCCCAAAGGCTTAACGCAACAAATTTGACTAGCTAGTATTTGAAATGAAAAAGCTTGAGTACAAAATTTTAATTGTTAAAGATAATCGTGACTCTTCGACTTACAGATGTTGGCTAGAAAGCGATCGCTTAGTTAATTATCAAATCCAAGAATTCACTATCAAAAATTCAGGCGAAAACTCAGAAGATTTTGCGACCTTAAGTGAGGAAATACTCAAGTTCAATGCAGACTGTATTATCTACGACCTTAAGGCGGAAGTCTTAACACAATTAAATCAATTGTCAGTTCCAATCATTTTTTTGGTTTCAGAAGAGAAGGCGATCGCAGATCTAAATTATCTTTTCAAAGGAACCTTAACAAAAGAATTACTAAACTCGACAATTTGCCATCAGATTAGCCAAACTGAATTAAAGCAAAAACTGATTAAAGCAGAATCCACTGCCCAAGAACATCAACTACTCAAACAAAAATTACAACTAGAACAATCGGTTAATTTACTCCTCCAGTCCATTCATAATTCTTTTGACCTTTCGACAATTTTTACCGCTGCTACTACTGGCATTGGTAAACTCCTCAAACTAGATCGAGTTGAAATCACTCAATATTTTCCCGATCGAGTAATTTGGACACCCATAGTTGAGTATCGAGTTGAGTATCGAGTTGAATATCGAGAGCATTTGGGAATCCAGACCGCAATAAGTACAGTTATCTCCGATCTAAATAATCAAATATCCCAGATGCTAGAGCAGGGTGAAATGGTTACTGTTAATAGTCATACGGAAATTGACTGTAATGTGACTCTAACTTTATTTGAGAAGTATCCAGATAGTTGGTTGATTGTGCCATTGGTGGTCGGTACTAAAGTTTGGGGGGCAATTAGTTTGGGCTGTCCCCATCAGAATCGTCATTGGCTAGATATTGAAGTCGATCTGGCGATAAATATTTCTATCCAATTAGCGATCGCCATTCAGCAGTCTAGCTTTTATCAAGAATTACAATCAGAACTGAGCGATCGCCAAGAGACCCAAGAACTAATGGAGCTGCATAATCATTGTTTGGGCTGTTTGGCGATCGGAGAGATCCTACCAGAAACCTTAAAATTAGTAGCCAATATAATTGAAATTAAGAGAACACAAAGTAATTATGCATTTTTAGCCTTTAACGAACAGGGGTACTTAAAATGCATTGCTGCTCCCAGCCTTCCCCAAGA
>JBBQHY010000051.1:0-10338 GCA_038324415.1 Pseudanabaenales cyanobacterium
GATCGGGAATTAGGACTTCGATTGTAGTTTTGGGCATGAGGTCATGAATCCTCTCAATACACTTCACAAACTGCGAGGCTCCACCATCGGCTAAGTCATCTCTATTGACCGAGGTAATGACAACGTGGGTTAAATTTAATCTTTTAACGGCTTCCGCGAGGCGATCGGGTTCGGTGGGATCTAGTGCTTGGGGCTTTTTCTCAAAGTCAATATCACAGTAGGGGCAGGCCCGGGTGCATGCGGGACCCATAATTAAAAATGTGGCAGTACCGATGCTGAAACATTCGCCAATATTAGGGCAAGATGCCTCTTCACACACCGTATTTAAGCCCAAATCTCGAAGGGTTTCTTTGACACTACCCACTCTTTGCCATTGCGGGGCTTTTACTCTAAGCCATTCGGGTTTAACTACCATTTTTATACTTATCTATAAAATACCTATTTTTATCTTCTCAGTCCTATAACTTGGAACCAAGGGCAGATTTCTATCGTCTTTAGTTAACATTACAGCTAAAATTGCAGACGGTACTAACTATAATGAGCTACAGTCTATCTTGGTCAACAAAAGTCAGGTATGAGTCAGCCCCTGTGTCAGAGCTTTCCAGTGTCGATTTAGTGCGTTTATGTCAACAAGGTTTACAACCTCACAAGTCTTCCTTTGCTGCTCTTATGCGCTTTCATCAATCCCATGTCGATCAAGTGCTATATAAGTTGGCACCTGATTGGCACGATCGCGCGGATTTAGCTCAAGAGGTATGGATTAGGGTTTACCGCAATATTAAGAAACTGCAAGAACCCGAAAAATTTCGAGGTTGGTTAAGTCGAATTACCACTAACCTTTTCTATGATGAGTTGCGGAAACGTAAGCGCACTGGCAAATCTATTTCTCTAGATACACCAAGACAAACTCTAGATGGAGATCAAATAGATTGGGATTTACCTAGCGATCGCCCTGGACCAGTTGAGACTCTCTCTACACAAGAATTTTATGAACATTTACGCACAGCCATAAAAGAATTACCTGAAAGCTTCCGTACTACTATTGTGATGAGAGAAATTGAGGGGCTTACTTACGAAGAAATTGCGGAAATTACGGGTGTATCCCTCGGAACAGTAAAATCTCGAATTGCAAGAGCTAGACTAAGATTGCAGGAACAATTACGCCCATACTTATCTAACTCCTAAATCTAGCTTATAAATCCAGTTTCCAAATCTATGAATGTGTGTAGAAATATTTCCAGATTGAATGATATGAATGAGGTAATGAAATGAGCTTTAATACTGAGCCTAATGCTCAAGAGCGGTTTGAATTGTTAAGTGCCTATGTTGACAATGAACTTAATAGTATTGAAAAAAGTCAAGTAGAAAAATGGCTCAAAGATGATCCCAACTACCGCAGCCACTATCAGCAGCTCCTTCAAGTTAAACGACTTTTACTAGATTTACCTACTCCTGCTAGCATCAGTACTGAGTGCTTAATTGATAAGGTAATCACAAAGGTTACTAGGCGATCGCAGCGCAAAATAGCTATTGGTACAGCAATTGTGGCATTAGTAATTACCACCTTCGGCTCTATAACGACTAACTACAGATGGAAAGTAGCTGATCAGACTGTAAATCAAGAAGAGCAGTTGATTTTAGCCATGGAAGAACCAATAATTCCTATGCCTACTGCGTTGATTAAAAAGTAGTATTCATCAAAATTCGTAGCAGTAAAAATTTTAGTAGCTGTAAAATTAATAATCAAGTTTCATAACTTTAGATAGCCATGAAAGATCAAAACAAGTCACCTCTAAATAAAATCATTTTGTATGTCGGTCTTATCCTGATTGGCGTACTAATGGGATCTTGGGCAGTTTTAAGTCGAGTTGCCCCACCCTCCTCACAAGTACTAAAGTCATTGCCAATAGCATCCAATGTTGTAGCGAATGATTCTATTATTGCTAAAGCGCCAAAATCCGATTCTAACTATAATTTTATTGCTGAAGCTGTAATTCGAACTGGTCCTGCTGTTGTCAGAATTAACTCATCTCGGACAGTATCTAATGAAGCTATGCCAGATGTAATGAACGATCCAATGCTTCGCCAATTTTTTGGAAATGATATGCCTCAACGTGTTCCTCGTTCCAGAGAAGAGAGGGGTACAGGTTCTGGATTTATTATTAATAAAGAAGGTGACATTATTACTAATGCCCATGTGGTGGAAGGTGCTCAAAGGGTATCGGTAGTTCTCAAGGATGGGAGAAAACTTGAGGGAAAGGTATTAGGACTCGACTCACTTACTGATATTGCTGTGGTTAAAATAACCGATAAAAACTTACCGACCGTGATTTTAGGGACATCTCAAAATCTGCAACCAGGAGAATGGGCGATCGCCATTGGTAATCCCCTAGGACTAGATAATACGGTTACCGCAGGAATTATTAGTGCTTTGGGTAGAAACTCCAACGAAATTGGCGTAGATAAGCGGGTTAAGTTTATTCAAACCGATGCTGCTATCAATCCTGGTAACTCTGGTGGTCCTTTACTCAATCAACAGGGTGAAGTAATTGGTGTGAATACTGCGATCATTCAAGGTGCACAGGGGTTAGGCTTTTCGATTCCCATTGAAACTGCTCAACGGATTGCCAAGCAAATCATTGAAAAAGGCAGCGTTAAACGGGCTTACTTGGGAATTCAAATGGTAACTTTAGATCCCACTGTCAGACAAGAAATTAATCGAGATCCAAATGCAGGTATGAATGTCACTGAAGATAAGGGTGTGCTTATAACTAGAGTGGTACCTCAATCCCCAGCGGCAATTGCTGGAATTAGGGCAGGTGATGTAATTATTAAAATGGATAGTACTCCTGTCGTTTCAGCAGATTTAGTCCAACAATTTGTGGAAACTAAGGCTGTGGGCGATCGCTTGCAAGTGGAAATCAGACGAAATGGGCAAGGATTAACAATTCCTGTTTTAGCTGGAGACTTCCCTACGCAAGTAGAAAAAGGTTAAGTCCTATCAAATCAAGCAGTTTGTAATGGGCTGCTTTTTTAATCCCCAATATTAAAACTTTACTATGCGAGCAAGATTTTACCATCGCTCAATTTTTAACACTATTGCTATGATTTAGGTGAATCATTGCCCCTGAGAAATTTATAAGAGTAATTTATGAGTCGTATTTGTATTCTTGGTGGTGGCTTTGGGGGATTGTATACAGCCTTGCAACTAGCTCAACTGCCTTGGACGGTTCAACCAGAAATTATTTTGATTGATCGAAACGATCGCTTTGTCTTTACACCTTTACTCTATGAGCTAATTACAGATGAATTAGAACCGTGGGAAATTGCGCCAACTTTTAGTGAACTCCTGACAGGGAAAGGAATTAAGTTTGTGCAGGGAAATGTGACGGCGGTGGATATTGTTAATTGCCATGTCACCGTTACTAATGCGCTTTTACCTGCCGAAGTAATGAACTTCAAATATGATCGGTTAGTTTTGGCAATCGGTGGAGAGACACCAATAGATCTGGTACCTGGTGCCTTAGAATATGTCATGACCTTTCGGACTTTAGCCGATGCCCAACGTCTACAACTAAAATTACATCAACTGGAACAATCAAAACCAGAAAAAATTCGGGTCTGTATTGCTGGGGGGGGAGCAAGTGGAGTAGAGCTTGCCTGTAAAATTAGCGATCGCCTCCAAGGATTAGGCAGAGTCAGGATCGTAGATCGGAATCCGACTATTTTGCCAAACTCTCCAGATTCTAATCGCATATATGCCGAAAAAGCCTTAGCAAGTCGAGATATTTGGACGGATTTATCGACAACTGTTTCCCAAATCGGGGATGGGGAAATTACCCTTAACTATCCTAACGGTACTGATACTCTACCTGTGGATATTGTGATGTGGACAGTAGGTAATACGTTCTCGAAACTAGTGCAGAGCTTAAACTTACCCCACAGTGCTGGACGTGGACAAATTATTACAGAGCCAACCCTACAGGTACAAGGACACCCGCAGATCTATGCCTTGGGCGATCTGGCAGAATGTCGTGATGCTTCTGGGCAAGTTTTGCCTGCAACAGCCCAAGTTGCCTTTCAACAGGCGGGTTACTGCGCTCGAAATATCTGGGCAAGCCTAAATAACCATCCACTTTCACCGTTTACCTACTTGGCTCTTGGTGAGTTTATAAGCTTGGGGAAAGATAATGCGGCAATGTCTATGTTTGGACAGTTGGGTATAGAAGGTATGCCTGCTCTGGTTGCTCGTCGTTTGGCTTATTTACTGCGGATGCCAACCCTTCAGCATCAGGTAAAAGTTGGGTTTAACTGGCTTAGTCGCCCACTTCTAAATTTGCTGCGTAGCGATCGCCAAGGTTAAACTGATCCAGCCGCCGCGACCGTCATAATGGCGAATCATTTGGTGATAAACATTGGGTTTGATGAGCCATAGAATTTCTAAACTGACGGGCTGCCCTAATTTAGTTTGACTAGGGCAAATCGATGCCGTGCCATCGGGTAGAAATAGAGGCTTAATATTTGCAAGGTTATTGCCAATACTTGATATTCGGCCTTGATCTTGCCATTCGGTTTCGGTAATCAAATAATCGGGCGATCGCCAATCTGCGTATAAAGTAATCACATGACATTGCCATTTACCCTGTAATTGCTCCCAGCTTAAGGTTGGGGTTGAATGCGGTGTAGTTTCAGCTAGACTTTCCCGAATTAAAGTGATTTGATCCAGTTCTCCACTTTTATTAAATAATTGCACCAGACGGCGGCGATAATTGCCATCAATTAGCCCTAATTCTGCTCCAAATTCACTATTAAACCCTAACTGAGTCGAGCCTTGGGAAAATGCTCCATTCTCAAAGAAAAGCACGCTACGGGCCAAGGAACTATATTCTAGAATTTTTTCTTGAGTTTCTATTGGATAAAACTGGCGAATAGTTTGATGAATTGTTTTATTCTCGTTTCTTCCCTCTAAAATCGTTTCACTGGGAATATCTGCAATAATTTGCCCATTTGGCGAAATTCGGGTAAATGAACCCTGCCAACATCCTAAATTTTTCAGTAAACAATCCCATTGCGATGATGCCATATAGCCCCTATGATACTGCTCACCTGTTTACTAACTGAATGAATACTAATTGAATTAAATGCTTTTAGAAATAGAAAATCTCAAAATCCAATACAACTCTAAATCTAAACCTGCTGTTGAGAATATCAATCTGCAACTAGAGGCGGGCGAAAGTTTAGGATTAGTAGGCGATAGTGGTTGTGGGAAATCGACTTTGGGGCGATCGCTAATTCAATTATTACCAACTGGGGCGATATGGCAAGGTGAAATTAAAGTTGATGGCGAATCGTTATCTCTGGCTTCGACTTTGGCAGAGTTACAGCATTGGCGAGGCGAGAAGGTCGGCTTAATTTTTCAAGATCCTATGACGCGCTTAAACCCATTGATGACGGTGGCCGATCATGGCATCGAAGTTTTGCGATCGCATTATCCCAACATCACTAAACAAGCAGCAAAGCAAAAAGTTCAAAATACCTTAGCCTCGGTAAATATTGAACCCAAACTGATTAATCAATATCCCCACGAATTTAGCGGTGGCATGAGACAACGGGTGATGATTGGTTTAACTTTACTTTTGGATCCGATTTTGCTTATTGCCGATGAGCCAACTACTAGCTTAGATGTGACGATCGCTGCCGAAATCTTGGCAGAACTCACTCTTTTGCGCTCCTCTCGAAATATGGGCTTAATTTTAATTACCCACGATCTAGGTTTAGTTGGCAAATATTGCGATCGCATGGCAGTCATGAACGAAGGCGTAATTGTGGAAACGGGCTTGGTCAAAGATATCTTTAAGAATCCTCAACATCCCTATACTCAGAGTTTATGGAGATCGGTCATTCATTTTTCTGATACTTCGGAAATGCCATTATCCACTCCTGTTATTAATGATTCAAATCCCCTCGTTAAAGTTCAGGATTTAACTAAACTCTATGTCTCTGGCAACTGGCTAACGGGACGGACGGTAAAGGGAATTGAGAATGTGAATTTACAAATTTCTACAGGGGAAGTCTTAGGTGTAATTGGTGAAAGCGGATCGGGGAAAAGTACAACAGGAAGGGCTATTTTGCAATTAATTAAGCCTGATTCTGGGTCTGTAGAATTTAATGGCGTGGAATTAACAAAGCTAGGGAAAGCAGATTTACGACAAATGCGATCGCAAATGCAGATGATTTTCCAAGATCCTAGAGCTTGCTTGAATCCCTATATGCCTATTTTTAGAGCCGTAGCTGATCCTTTACTAATCCATAAAATTGAAAAGAATATAAAAGACTGTAAACCCAGAGTTTTAGATATTTTAGATAAAGTCGGATTGCCCAGTTCATTTATGGAGCGCTTACCCAAAGAACTATCTGGCGGACAACTGCAAAGGGTAGCGATCGCCCGTGCTTTAATTACCCAACCCCAGTTTTTAATTTGTGATGAGCCTGTGAGTATGTTGGATGCAATTATTCAAAGTCAAGTTTTAGAACTGATGATCGCCCTTAAGCAGGAATTTAATCTAACCTATTTATTTATTACCCACGATCTAGCTGTAGCTCAATCTTTTTGCGATCGCCTGATCGTGATGTATCAAGGCAAAATTGTGGAAGCAGGTACTACAGATATTTTGATCAATCCCCAGCACAGTTATACTCAAAGCCTTGTCTCTTCTATTCCCCGCTAAACTCTTTGCTAAATTCTGCCCAAGTTAGTCCCCGAGCAATATAAATAGGTTGATTGGGATTATAGGGAGCTTGAAGGCGATCGATACTGATAATTTTGGTACCCTCTGGCATCACGGGAATATCTGGGTCATAGGCGGTGGCTCGACTGAGGCAACTAGAAAAACCCTTAAAAATCATAATCTCTTCGGTCGTATCTTCTGTTTCATCAACGGTAATAGTCACGAGCAGAACTTCCTGCGATCGCTTTGCTGTATATTGCTCTAATTGTTTTTGAATACTCATTTTTAAAGATATCTACCACTAGAATTTAGCTGAACTAATTAATGTTATAACTAGATTTGAAGATGTTAACTAGATTTGAGAATGTAAAGTTAACAGCTTTATTTTTTAAATTCATCAAAATATAATACTTACCTCTGTTCTCTGCCTTCAATATAGATGCTTTAGTATGCAATCCCTAGAAGTCAAACCAATTTTACTGAATACAACTCACATTACTCTTCGTATTACGCACCAAGAGTTTGATCAATTATGTCAAGATAACCCCGAACTGCGCTTAGAGCTAACTGCTTCAGGAGAACTAATTACCATGCCACCAGCAGGATGGGAAAGCTCAGAAAGAAATATGGACTTGTCGGCGCAGGTTTATTATTGGAACTTAAAAACCAAACAAGGAAAAGTTTTTGACTCTTCAGGAGGCTTCACTTTCCCCTCTGGAGCAGTCAGATCACCTGATGTAACTTGGATTCAAAATTCTAAATTTATAAATATCTCGCCTAATGTCGTCTTTCCTTTATTAGTTCCTGATTTTGTAATTGAGCTTCGATCAAAAACTGATAGCCTAAAAACCCTCCAAGCCAAAATGATAGAGTATCGGAGTAATGGTGTGCGTCTAGGCTGGCTGATTAATCCGCAGGCGAATGAAGTTGAGATTTATAGATTAGGACAAGAGGTAGAAGTTTTACAGTCTCCTACCAGTCTAAGTGGTGAAGATGTATTGACGGGGTTTATTCTAGATTTAAGATCGATATTGAAATTCTCCTAAGCCAGAGCTTTATTTATACTTCACTTTTAATTGACGTAATAATTGATAATTATGCAGTCTCTCGAAACTAAACCAATTTTACTGAATACAAGCCATATTACTCTTCGTATTACCCACCAAGAGTTCGAGCAGCTATGTCAAGATAATCCCGAACTGCGTTTAGAGCTAACTTCTTCAGGAGAACTAATTACCATGGCACCAGCAGGATGGGAAACCTCAGAAAGAAATGGGAAATTATACCTACAGGTTGCAAGCTGGAACTTAAAAAACAAACAAGGAAAAATTTTTGATTCTTCTGGAGGCTTTACTTTCCCCTCTGGTGCAGTCAGATCGCCTGATGTAACTTGGATTCAAAATTCTAAATTTATAAATATCTCGCCCGATGTCGCCTTTCCTTTAGTAGTTCCTGATTTTATAATTGAGCTTCGATCAAAAACTGATAGTCTAAAAACCCTCCAAGCCAAAATGATAGAGTATCGGAGTAATGGTGTGCGTCTAGGCTGGCTGATTAATCCGCAGACGAATGAAGTTGAGATTTATAGATTAGGAAAAGAGGTAGAGGTTTTACAATGTCCCATGAGTCTAAGCGGTGAAGATGTGTTGGATGGATTCGTTCTAGATCTAAGCTCTATTTTCAATTTTTCCTTAAGGTTTACTCAGTAGGCGATCGCCTTTGCAACCATATTTAATCAGGTTTTGGTTGCTTGAATTTATAAATATCTTTAATTACCTGTACCCATCCCATTGCCAAAGATTCGAGGAGGCGATCGCCTTTTTCTTTAGTTGCAACTTTAGAATCTCCAATTACGCCACTTTTACTTAAATCCTGAGTTACCCAAGCAAAAGGCAGCATTCCTTCCATTGACAGTAAGCTATTTTCAGGAAGTCCTTGGGGATATGCGGTTACAGCTTGATCCATCTGCACTTGGTCTGGGAGCAAAGTTAGCATTAAGCTAGTTTCAGCATCACCAGCATGAATTCCCAGTTCTAATTCCTTGGGGCTCAGGAGTTCGGCGGCGGCATTGGGCACATTCCACACAAATAGCGGAAATATCATAAAGTCGGGATACTTAACATGAAGATCCCTTGCCACAATTTGCAAAACTTGGGGTTGTCCCCCGTGGGCATTCATAAATACTAATTTGCGAAATCCAGACTTATAGAGACTTTCGGCGATTTCAGTTAGGATATTTGTTAGAGTTGCAGCAGATAAAGCGATCGTACCCGCAAAGGTAGAGTGTTCGTTGGATTTACCGTAATAAAGAGCGGGTAAACTATAGGCGGGAATGGAGTTATCTAATTTTACCAAGGCCTTTCCCAATACCCCCATCCCAATTACTGCATCTACGGCTAAGGGTAAATGTAAACCATGCTGCTCGATCGCTCCTAGGGGTTGGATAATTACCACATGCTCTTTATTCGGCATTTCTGCCACCTGTTGCCAATTTAAGTAAGCATAATAGCGATCGCTGGGGATAAAACTATGTAACATTCTGATATTCCATTAAGACTAAAGGGCAGCCAATTAACTTGGGGTGGGGACGAAAAACACCATACATAACTTTGAGACTTGGAGTTAATTCTTGCCATGATAGAGATACAAATCCATAGCTGGCATAAAACTCCACAAGTTTAGGTTTGCAAATCAAAGAAACTGGGTTAGAAGATTTATGCACAAGATATTTCAATAAATAGGAACCTAAACCTTGATTGCGCCACTGGGGCTTTATATATAGATATCCCACGCTAGAGTTTTTAGTATAAAAATTAACTGAAGCACAACCAATTAACTCTTGCTCATATTCAATTACCCAAAACTTTGACCAGTTTGTTGCTGCACCTATTAAGATATTCAAAAAGATAATTACTAGGGAATTAATAGCAGTAAAAACTAAAAAACTAGCATAAAAAATTCCCAGAGCTAATATTAGCTGAATTAAAATTGGACTAATATTTAACAAATAAATTTGCAAGCCTAAAACTGCACTGGTTACAAATAAAACTAGAAATCTATACCCAACTACCCTAGCATCTAGATCTAAAACTTCTTCAATTTCAAATTGCCAAACCAACTTTTGTAAATGCCATTTATCCTGTGCATCTGCCCTGCGTAATCCACATCCCTGCGGTAGTGAGGTAGTATAAATCATAGTGATGTCTACACGATCCGATCTGATAAATGTACTGATATATGACCTTAATCAAGATTCTTCCCGACTGGTTTATCTCTGAAAATCATGCTACACCAGAATCGGTTTTTCTTAATCGCCGCCGATTTTTACAAGGATTGGGCTTGGGTGCGATCGCCACTGGCTTATCTACCAGTATTATGGGTTGCAATTCTCCAAATCAAGATTCTAAGAATCTTGCAGCTTCTAATCTCAAGCCCTTAACCTTTACTAAAAATTCCAGCTTTAGCCTCGATCGCCCACTCACAGAGGAATCTGTCGCCGCCACCTATAATAATTTTTACGAGTTTAGTGGTAATAAAGATGTTTGGCGTTACGTGGACAAATTTACAACTAGTCCTTGGACAGTAGAGGTTACGGGATTAGTAAATAAAC
>JBBQHY010000052.1:0-9844 GCA_038324415.1 Pseudanabaenales cyanobacterium
GCCGCCGAACTCAAAAAAGCCCTGTCCTTTTATTCCCAAAGTGGCGGTAAAGGCGAACTCACCCTCAATCAAGATGTCGCTGTGGGGTTAATGCTCGCCAAACTAGAAACCGTCGAACAGATCATGTCTGGCTTTATCTATCAGCATTATTTCGACACCGACATAGGCGAAAAACTCATTATCCTCAAAAATGCCACCAACTATGTCGCCGCCCCCACCATCAAAGACCGTTTCTTGTCCGAAGTTAACGCTTTATCCCAAGCCCATTCCCTCGCTGCCCCACATCCCGACGCGATCGCTGCCTCTGAGAAAATCTCATTTTTCCAAGCTATCCAAGCCAGTCTTCGCAAATTAGAAGGCAGTGGCGGTGATGGCAAACTCAGCAACCAAGAAATCGAAACCGCAATCCGTCAAGTCGTCGATCAAGCGCTAGTATCCAACGCAGTAATTAATATCTTTGATGAAGCAGGTATTAAAAATCCTGACATCTCGATCATCTCCGATGAATTTATGGCAGAAGTGCGCGGCATGGAACATCAAAACCTCGCAGTCGAACTCCTGCAAAAACTTCTCAAGGATGAAATTAGAGCCAGTAGCCGCACCAATATTGTTCAAAGTCGCAAGCTCTCAGAAATGCTAGAAAATGCCCTGCGCCGATATCGCAACCAAGCGATCAGCGCTACCGATGTCCTCGAAGAATTGCTAAACATGGCAAAGGACACCCAAGCCGCTAAAGCTAGAGGCGAAGAACTGGGACTAGAACCCTATGAACTAGCGTTTTATGATGCCCTGTCCCAAAACCAAAGCGCACAGGAAATTATGGGCGTTGATAAACTGCGAGAACTAGCGATCGTCTTAGTCGATCGCATCCGTAAAAATGCCTCGATTGACTGGAATCTCAAAGAAAGCGTGCGATCGCGTATGAAAGTTGCAGTAAAACGTCTACTTCGTCAATATGGTTATCCCCCAGATATGGAGGCTCTGGCTACAGAACTGATTCTAGAGCAAGCTAAAGTTTTTACAGAGTTTGAGGTTGAAACTAACCATTAAACTTAATTGAGAAGCTTCATCCTTTGATTGCTTGACCCAATCACTGAATCGGATTACTTTTTGTTTGAGGATGGGCGATCGCGGGAATATCGTTGGAAGGATTAGCGGGTGTTGAGAAAGGAGTAGAGGCGATCAAGCCTTTGATGTCGTATAGCGTTTATCACCCAGTAATTTATGATAACCATAGGAAACTCAATGATATGGGTAATTAACGTTATCTCGCATATTCACAGCTACAAAATTACTAACTTTCAAAACTAATTTCATCATTTAAGTTGAATGATTTGATTAAGGCGATCGCACACCTGAATAAATAACAAATTGTCTAGTTTTCCTAACGGATGAGTCTTTGCCCCACGTACTCGCCAATCAAAAGACTTAGGCTGGTGACAAAGTACATAGCTAGTTTTCCCTGCTGTAGTTTTCCCGACCGCTATAGCAAAAGGATTACTCGCATTGTAATCGGCGGTAGTCATTGGTAAGCCAATCACAAGAGAAGTTTTATTATTAAAGGCGGTTGGTGAGATTACTAAAAAAGTATGAATGTCACGCATTTCCTGACCTGCCTGTGGATTGCAATCGATCCAGATAATATCTTGGCGATCTGGTATCCAATCCTTTACCATTGCTCTGCGCCTAGTCTTTGCTCTGTTGCCATCGCTTCGCCACCATGAATATTTGGATCGAAATTATCTAGTAGCTGTTCTAGAGTCAGCGTTTCATTAATCACTGGGGCAATCACAACTTGACCATCTACCACCGAGAGACGAACTTTTTGATTTACAGTTAAATTTGCTTCACGAGCGATCGCCGCAGGTAGCCTTACTCCTAAGTTATTGCCCCATGCTTTTATATCTAGGATTACTTCAGTCATAACTATATTCTCCAAACTATATGTTTATACTTATGTCTAAACATTATAACCCTCATTAAAATAACTCTTAGAGATACTCCCTTCCCACCATAGAAATATACACAGTTTAAATGGGGTTAAGGGGCTTTGCCCCTTCGTGGGGGCGCAGCCCCCACACCCCCAAAAGACTAATCTTTGACCGGGAAGGGAGTAAAGCTGATTTACTTAAGAAAGTGTCAAGTTAAAAACATATAGGAAGGGTAGGAAAGAACTATAATCAAAATCCAAGCTCAGTAAATGTAGTCAGATGCCTGAATTAGCCCAAGAAGTTGATCGTCGTCGCACCTTTGCCATTATTTCTCACCCCGATGCGGGCAAAACCACTTTAACCGAAAAGTTATTGCTATACGGAGGTGCAATTCACCTAGCAGGCGCAGTCAAAGCCCGTGCTTCTCAGCGTCATGTTACGTCTGACTGGATGGAATTAGAGCAACAGCGGGGAATTTCGATTACTTCTACGGTTCTACAATTTTCCTATATGGATTGTTGTGTAAACCTACTGGACACGCCTGGACACAAAGATTTTAGTGAAGATACCTATCGGACTTTGGCGGCGGCGGATAATGCCGTGATGTTGGTAGATGCGGCCAAGGGTTTAGAAACTCAGACTCGGAAATTATTTGAAGTTTGCAAATTGCGATCGCTCCCCATTTTTACATTCATTAACAAGCTCGATCGCCCTACCCGTGAACCCATAGACCTACTGGATGAGATTGAAAAAGAACTAGGCTTAATTCCCTATCCTATGAATTGGCCCATTGGCACAGGCGATCGCTTTACAGGGGTATTTGATCGAGCTAGCCGCACAGTACATTTATTCAAGCGCAGTGGACATGGACAAAGGGAAGCAGGTGTGGAAGTCATGCTTTTGGACGATCCGCGGCTGCCGCAGATTATTGATGCCGATCTCTATGCTCAGTTTTTAGAGGATTTAGAAGTTTTAGAAACCATGGGAGCTGAGTGGGATGAAGCGGCAATGCACATAGGTAAGATCACCCCCGTATTTTTCGGCAGTGCTATGACCAATTTTGGCGTAGAGCTATTTTTGAAGGCATTTCTGGAACACGCCCTAAAACCTACACCCCACACCAGCAGCATTGGTGAAATTTCTCCCATTGACGAAGAGTTTTCTGCCTTTGTGTTTAAGCTTCAGGCAAATATGGATCCAAAACATCGAGATCGCATTGCCTTTGTCCGAGTATGTTCGGGGCGGTTTGAAAAAGATATGACGGTAAACCATGTCCGTAGTGGTAAAACGATTCGCTTATCTCACGCTCAAAAGCTCTTTGGACAGGATCGAGAAATTATTGCCGAGGCGTATGCTGGTGATGTAATTGGCTTAAATAATCCTGGTACCTTTGCGATCGGCGATACGATTTGTGGCACCAAAAAGTTTAAATACGCAGGAATTCCCAGCTTCTCACCCGAACTATTTGCCTACTTGCGATCGCCTGAACCATCAAAGTTTAAGCAATTCCGTAAAGGGGTTTCTGAACTCAAAGAGGAAGGAGCAATTCAGATTATGTATTCCGTAGACGAAGCGAAGCGAGATCCGATTCTCGGTGCGGTCGGACAACTTCAGTTTGAGGTGGTTCAGTTCCGCCTGCAAAGTGAATATGGAGTTGAGACAAGTCTCGATCTGCTTCCCTATACTGTTGCCCGTTGGGTGGAAGATGGTTGGGAGGCATTGGATGAGGCGGGAAGGCTCTTCAATACTTTTGTGGTCAAAGATAGCTTGGAACGCCCTGTGCTTTTATTCAAAAATATCTGGAATCTGAACCAAGTTGAAGCCGATCATCCCGATTTGAAATTGACAGCGATCGCCCCTATTTAAGAAACCGTTTAGGAATTCAAAGGTGAAGAAAAGCAGGTATATATAGACTGAATACAGATTAAATTGTATGTCCCTAATGGCAATTCTATCTTCAATGGTTTGCTCAGAAGTTCTGTTCGTAATGTTTACTTGCTTTTCTTTGGTGACATTCGATTGATTTTCTTGCGAAGGTAATAAACAATAACTTGACAAAATGGTTCAAGCTCTCCGCCGTTATCACCATTCCACTTTTTAAGTTCTCTGAAAATATCTGCATCTGAGTGTTTTTTCTGTATCAATCCTTGGCGAAGAGCTTCTAGAACTTCTTTGCGGTTCTTAACTAAAAGACTTTGATTTAGATTTAAAACGGTATTAATTTCTTGATCGAACTGTGCATCTATCGATTTAATAGTGCCATCGCCCAAAAAATGAAGGCTGCCTTCAACATCATGTAGAGGATTCGCAGGGTTATATGTGAGATCGAGATTACCTTTTTTTATGTCACAATGCTGAATTTCTGGTGCTTGTCCTTCACCGCCGAGACAGGCTCCTAGAAGATTGTTGTAGTCTATTTGTTTATCTGAATATAAATCTTGACATTGCCAATGCTCGATCTTCATATTTTGTGAACTTGGTCTAATTCGTTGCATACAGTAACAGCAAAGCCCTCGTTGTTCACTCGCCAAACTATGTCTTAGATCGTCTTTCTTAGGATAATTATCATAGTCCGCGTATGTATTGCACCGATGTTGCCTTAACGATCTTGGTTCAGGTTTTTTCTGAATATTTTTCATTCTTCACCTTCCAGAAATTTAATCAAGGTCTGAGCACGGGTAATCTCAGGATCGAGGTCACCAATTTTTTGAACCAGAGAACTTATGGCTTGACGCGCTACATCAAAATCTTCATTATCAATAAATCTAAAAATATTATTTAGGTTTGTTGCGACTTCTTGATTACGTTCTGATGCTCCCATTATTTCGTCTAATACTCTATTTGCATCCAGTCCATAGGATACTAATGGAGTTCTTGTTGTTTGGGGTTCAAGAAGTCGAATAGATTCCGCTTGAGCTTCGCTGATAATAATTGGCGAATGAGTAGTGCAAACAAACTGGATGGCGGGGAAAGTTGTTTTGAGGTCATTAACGACTTGACGTTGCCATTTGGGATGTAGATGCACATCGATTTCATCAATTAATACCAGCCCAGGGGTACACCGTAAAATATAGGGGTGATTTACATAATCTACGTCTGATATTTCGGTTAGAAAAGAAGCATTTTGAGTAACGATTTTGATCGTAATATCAGCAATTAGACCCACCATCATCTTTTGACCAGCACTCAGGTTACTAAAAGGTTGGGGATTGCCTTGAATGGAAATAACAATTTCCGATCGCTCTGGGTCAAACCAAATGTCATCAGCATCTGGAATACATCGCAAAATAGCAATCTTGACAATTTTGTAGCTAGGACGCTTTATGCCTTGACGGTTGACAGCAGCGATGGCTTCCTTTTTGAAACCAAGTATTGAGATCGGCGATTCTAATCCTTTCTTCAAAGCAATTATAGAAGGCATCCCAACGGCGAGCGGGACTGGTGGTCATTTTAGCTTTTGGATCGGGATGATTGGGGGGTAGCCAAGCTCGACCTGCTCCGTAGTATGCAACGATGGGGAATAGTAAGGAATTTTCCCCTGACTCAACTTTTTGAAAAAGATTAGAGATAATTTTTAGGGCTTCTTTAGCTTCAGTATTAGTGGTGTGGGAGCCGTTCGTTTTTATTTGCCTCAGCCATTGAACAGGTTGATTATTGATTGTCCCGATCGCATTAATTTGTGTGGGTCTGCGTTCTACAAATTGGGTAATTGTATCGGTTGCGATCGCTTCTAGGCGAATTTCTGAGTGAAGGATGTTACGGCGGCTATTGTTAAGGGTAGTATCAGGGGATCTTACAAGCCAAACTCCTGCGGCGATCGCCAAAGCATCAAGAATTGTAGTCTTACCCGTACCATTATCACCAACCAGTAGAGTGAATTGAGGATGCAGTTCAAGGGTAAAGTCGGCAAATTTCTTAAAGTTTTTGATTTCTATTCTGTCAATTCTCATGATGTTCCCTTGTTAAAAATTAATTATTTTGTCTTGTTTACCCTGATCTTTTTCACGGATTAAATTATGAAGTCGCTTTTTGTTACATTTAGTTTTAATCGAATTATCCTTTTTTGCATTTTCTTACTTCTAACTGCTTTAACTGATTTCAAACTTCTCTAACTGATAATTAAATATTTATATAGAGCGGCGATCGCAGTAATTTTTATTTATAGTTAATATACAGTTAGCATTAAAAGTAAATTACTCATCATTACCATTAAGCAATCAATTAAGAACATATGATCTTTACTGTTCCTTTAGCTTGGTTTCAGTTGACCTACGAAAAAGGTCGCTTGGCAGTAGCGATCGCTGGGATCATGTTTGCCGTAATTTTAATATTTATGCAGCTCGGTTTCCAAGATGCTCTGTTTACCAGTGCGGTCACGCTCCACAAAAATCTCAAGGTAGATGTTGCCCTGATTAGTCCCCAATCCACAAATCTCGTGGCGATGAGAAGCTTTGCCCAACGCCGAATGTATCAAGCTTTAGGCTATGAAGGCGTTAAGTCGATCAATGAGCTTTATATTGGGTTAGCGGCTTGGAAGGTCAAAGACGATCCTGCTGGACAAACCCGCAATATTTTAGTTCTAGGAGCCGATCCTGATGCTCAAATTTTTATGATGCCTGGCGCAAATGAAAATATGGCTAAGACCAAGGAGCAAGATGTAATTTTATTCGATCGCTCCTCTCGGAATGAATTTGGGACGATCGTGGAAGAATGTGGAGTCAGCAAAGAATTAGCAGTGAAATATACTCCTGACGGCTTTGCCTGTAATAACCTTGTAACTAGAGAAGTTGCAAACCGTAAAGTGAGTGTGGGCGGACTATTTGAACTGGGTTCATCCTTTGCGGCTGATGGCACGATGATTACCAGTCAACCTAACTTTTTACGGATTTTTGATAATCGGCGCGCTGGGCTGATCAATGTGGGATTAATTTCGCTCAAGCCCAATGCTTCACCCTACAAGATGATTATGCAGTATTTGCAAAGCTTTCCCAGTGATTTTGTAATTTTGCCGCCTACTAGTGGCATTACCGTGGATGGAGACAGAGTTAAATATGTCGATCCTGAGAAAAAAGACCGACTGATGATTCAAAAATCTCGCCTCACCATTGATGACATTAAAAAATCTAATTCTGTGGCGATCGATGATATTAAAATTTTGACGAGGGAAGGGTTTATTGATTTCGAGCGTTCCTATTGGCAAAAGAGTACATCCATTGGCTTTATTTTCTCCCTTGGGACGGTCATGGGCTTTTTCGTGGGGATTGTGATTGTTTATCAAATCCTGTATACCGATGTCTCCGATCACATGGCAGAATACGCAACCCTAAAGGCAATGGGCTATAGTAACTGGTATTTGGCTTTTGTCGTAATTCAAGAAGCTCTTGTACTTTCGATTTTAGGATTTATCCCTGGGCTAATTGCCTGTATAGGTCTGTATTCCCTAACTAAAAATGCCACGAGGTTGCCCTTGGATATGACTTTAGAAAGAGGAATACAGGTACTTATTCTGACGATAGTTATGTGTACGATCTCTGGGGCGATTTCTCTAAGAAAAGTCCAATCCGCAGATCCAGCCGAGATATTTGGTTAATTTTGGTTAACTTCTGCAACTCTAAAGTAAATCTGACCAATCACTATTACTCAAAAGCCGATCGCGAGAAAATACGGCTGAAGAGGCAACATTAGAATTGGAGTCTTTAGAAAGGTAATTTAAGGCTGGCAAACTTTTGGGATGGGGAAGATTGCCTAGAGCTTCAGCTAAACGTTGACGGGTCAACCAATCTTCATTTTGAGCAAAGTTCAGAATATTTTCGACGCAGCGCGGATCGCCAATTTCGCCGAGGGCAGCGATCGCTCCTTGATGGACAACTGTTTCGGTAGCACCCAAAGCTTTAATCAGCACGTCATGGGCACGAGGGTCTCCTAAGTTACCGAGGGATACGGCAGCACTAAACCTTACCAACCACTCTGTATCTTCATAAAAAGCACGTTGCAAAGGCTCAAAGGCTCTTACATCCTTGAGATAGCCCAAAGCCCCCGCCGCATCTGCCCGAATGCCATAATCACTTTCTGTTTCTAAGATTTCCAAGAGTACGGGTAAGCAAGCATCTGTTTTTTTGAGTCCAAGCGCAAATACTGCCATGGAACGAATTTGGAGGTTTTCATCGTTAATTACCTGCAAAATCAGAGGTACTGCGACTTCTGCTTCAATATGTCTGAGGGCTACTAAAGCTAGGAGGCGATCGCGGGAATTAGTACTTTGTAATTGTTCGGAGATGTGGGTAAGGTTAACTTCAGTCATAATTTTCTTAATATTTCTTAATAATTACGTTAATTATAGCTAACTTCGGGTGCGTGCAACTTAAAGCTAGGGTCTTAGGTTGATAACATAGAGCTACTCCTTTCATATTAGAAGTTTGTGGTATTGGGGTGTGGGGGCTTCGCCCCTTGACCCCGTCTCATTTAGGTATACTCTTACGGTAGGAAGGGAGTAAGTTTGAGTTTGTTTTGATCGGGGAGAATTTAGCTGTGGCATATTTTTGGTTTAAGTCGTTTCATATTGTGGGAATGGTGGCTTGGTTTGCGGGTTTGTTTTATTTACCTCGGTTGTTTGTGTACCATGCCGAAGCCTATGAACAGCCCGAACCTGCCCAAACCATTCTCAAAAATCAATACCAAATTATGGAAAAGCGGCTCTATAGCATCATCATGACCCCAGCGATGCTTTTAACTGTAGCGATGGCGATCGCTCTAATTACTACGGAGCCAGAGATATTTAAGGAAACTTGGCTGCATATTAAGTTAGTGTTTGTGGCAGTTTTGCTGGGCTATCATCATTTGTGTGGGCGATTAATTAAAAAATTTGCTGTGGATGAGTGTAAATGGACGGGGCAGCAATTTCGCTGGTTTAATGAAGTCCCAACAGTATTTTTTGTGTTGATTGTGTTGTTGGCAATTTTTAGGGATAACTTACCCATGGACGGTGCCACATTTTTAACGGCTGGGATGCTTCTCAGTTTTGCGATCGCCATCCAACTCTATGCCAAGAAACGCCGTCTAGCTCAGGAAAGTTTAGAGTCCCAAACTACTCCTACTATCTAAAAATGATTAGGGTTAATGCGGGTTGTTAATCCCATATTCTGATGCAGTTTAGATATTTAATGCGATCGCAATGCTTTTAAAATCACTAGGTATGCTCAGAGGATAATTTGCGAAAATGATTTTATTAAGTTCTTGTTAAGTAAAGCGATCGCGATCTAAATTAATCAAACTCATGTCCACAGGGCGATTGTTCCTAATGCTAAACTATAAAAACTAAAGTCTGCTACATGAGTTAAATTGTGAGCTATAAACAACAACTAATTTCTGAGCTTGACGGTCTAGATGACTCAATAATTACTGAAGTTCTTGATTTCCTACACTTTCTTAAACTTAAACGAACCGAAGATAGTGAAGACATACTAGATGCTCGGGTTGCTCTAGCCGCTTTCAATGTGGAAGGAACATTATCTTGGGAAGTGCTTAAAGCCGAAACTGGTTTATGATTTATCCAATTGAATTTACCAAGCAAGCGTCTAAGCAATTCAAAAATCTTCCTTTTCAAGAACAACAAAGACTTACACCTAAAATTAACTCTCTTGCAAATAAGGGACTTACAAGTAAATAGTCGTCCCAGTTTTAGGGACGCAGCCCCCACCCTCCTAATAACAGTAATCTTTAACTGGGAAGGGATTATGCCATCATAATTGCAGAGCTAATTTGAGTTAGAACCGACTATGCGATCGCCTATTTATCCTCTATCAGTTTCTGAATACCTAGAAGCAGAATTAAAAAGCGAAATCCGCCATGAATATGTGGGGGGAGAAATATTCGCAATGGCAGGGGCAAGTGAAGAACATAACTTTATTGCAGGG
>JBBQHY010000053.1:0-9709 GCA_038324415.1 Pseudanabaenales cyanobacterium
ATCTTTACTATCTATAATTACACTTAACATATTAAGCGCAAAAATTCGAACCTTAGGATCGGGATCCTTCGTCTTTACGATCAAAGCTGGTACTGCCTCTTTACCAATCTTCTGGAGGGCAAGTATCATAGGAACTAGGCTGCTAAAATTTTCCGTTTTTGCAAACTTTGTCGAAGCTTCGATCAAGGCTGGAACTGACTTACCTTTGCATTTCACCAATGCTTCAAAGCCGACCCTATCAATTTCAGTGGAAATACTAGCAATATAATTAGCGATCTTTGATTTAGAGCAATTATCAGTAGTAGCCTCTTTAATTGGTTCTTTAATCGGCTCTTTAATTGGTTTAGCTGGAGTCGGTTGCGGATTTTCAGGCTTAATTGGAGTGCCACAAAGCTTACCCAAATTAACAATAGTCCCATCGGCTCGGCGCATAAAACATTCATTATCCAAAGCTGCGATTGGACTAGGAAATAAGTGATAAGTAGCTAAAATTAAGGCTAGAGTTAGTAATTTCATAATTTTTGTGGTGTAGAGAACTTCCTTGTTGAAATTTAGTATTCAGGATAATTGTGATTAATTAGCGATCGCCTGTGCCAGTTCTCATATCGTCACCAATGAATCTATAGTCATTTTTAAGATTAGTAACATACTGTAAAATTACAATCTACCCGTAAAAACAAATTAATCAAAACCATGAGCAAAGTTATCCAAGGATTAGTGTTTGTTGTTGATAACAACATTGATACAGATCAAATTATTCCTGCTGAATATATAACCTTGGTACCTTCAAAGCCTGATGAGTATGAGAAACTTGGCAGCTATGCCATGATTGGGCTACCCGATCGCTTTGGTAAATTTATGGCTGAAGGGGCAACTAAAACCCAGTATCCAATTATCATTGCGGGTGAAAATTTTGGCTGTGGGTCTTCCCGTGAACACGCTCCCATTGCTTTAGGTGCCTCTGGGGTAGAAGTAGTAGTTGCTCAATCCTACGCTCGTATCTTTTTTAGAAACAGCACCGCCACAGGAGAACTTTATCCTTGGGAATCTGTGGAAAAACTCTGCGATCGCTTTACCACTGGACAAACAGCAACCCTAGACTTTGACAATAATCAAATTACCAACGACACTACGGGTGAAGTATTTTTGCTAAAACCCCTAGGTGAAGTTGCCCCAGTTATAGATGCTGGCGGACTCTTTGCCGACGCGCGTCTAACAGGAATGATTCCCACAAGTAGCTAATAATGCATAAAGGTAATAAATCTAGTCTTCCCACTAAAACCTGTGCAACCTGTGGTTTACCCTTTACTTGGCGTAAAAAATGGGAAAGATGTTGGGATGAGGTTAAATATTGTAGCGATCGCTGTCGAAGGCAAAAGTAATTGACTCTAATCGATTTGGTAAAAATATATGATTGCTCAAAAAAACTATTCTTATTCAGTAATAGAATATTTGTTAATCGATCAGTACAACTACCAAGTTGATCACTATGTCAAAGTTGGTCAGAAAAAATGGACACTTGAAGAACATAACAGTTTAGAAGATCAAGTAACTTTCTCTTGTGTTGCGATCGCCATAACTCTAAAAGATATTTATAATAAAGTAAAAATTGATATCATTGAATGATACTATCGAGCTAGTATTTATGAGTCGATTGTGAATAGCAAAAATAAGCAAATATTGAATGCAATTTTCACAATTCCTGTACCAGCAAACATTAGGTGGGGTGATACAAAAAGTCTGATTAGAAGTATTGGTGGATTAGTACAAGAGGGGAATGGATCGAGAGTCAGGTTTAAAATAGGAGATATAAGGGCTACTTTCCATCGTCCGCATCCTGAGCCTAATACGAATAAACTTACAGTAAAAGATCTAAAAGATTTTTTAGAAGCTGCAGGAATAACCCCAGAATAAATAACAGATGCCTTAATCTAAAATTCTTTCTAAAATTTTTAAATTAAAGCTCCGATGAGGCATTTATCCAAATAAAATCCTCCGATGAGGACTGAACAGAAAATATGATTAATTACAAAGGATATACAGGACTCGTAGAACTTGATAGTGATGCTGGTATTTTGCACGGCAGAGTATTAGACATAAAAGATGTAATTACCTTTGAGGGGAAGACCGTTGATGAAGTGAAAACTGCTTTTCAAGATTCCATTGATGACTATTTAAATTTTTGTATAGGAATCGAAGAAGAACCCGATAAGCCATTTTCAGGTAAATTAGCCTTCCGTACTTCACCTGATCACCACCGATTGATTTTTCTTGCCGCCACGAAAGCTGGTAAGAGTATTAATGGATGGATGGATGAGGTATTGACTCAATCAGCTAAAGCTTCCATAAGTTGAACTAAATCCTTCTCTCCAAGAAAATTAGCAAGCATAGAAAGTTATGAATAGAACTACATCCCCACGATTACCTGCTTGGCTACGTCCGCATATTGGGAAAGCCAGCGAAATCTCTACAGTTCAAAAAATTATCAAAGAAAGAAATATTCATACTATTTGCGAAGAGGGTAGATGTCCGAATCGGGCAGAATGTTATAGCAATAAGACAGCGACATTTTTATTAATGGGAGCAACTTGTACCCGTAATTGTGGATTTTGCCAAGTGGATAAAGGTCATGCGCCAATGGCTTTAGATCAAGGTGAACCAGAGAAAGTCGCCGAAGCGATCGCCCTTTTGGGATTAGAATATGTAGTCCTAACTTCCGTTGCCCGTGATGATTTACCCGATCAGGGTTCTGGGCATTTTGTGGAGGTCATGACAGCAATTCGTCAGCTTAACCCAAAGATTAAAATCGAAGTCTTAACTCCAGACTTTAGGGGCGATCGCAGTTGTATCGAAAAAGTAGTAAATGCTGATCCTGTTTGCTACAACCATAATATTGAAACGGTGCGGCGACTTCAGGGCGTAGTGCGGCGGGGAGCCAAATACGATCGCTCTTTGGGAGTATTACAAACTGTGCAAGAACTAAATCCTAAGATTAAAACCAAGTCTGGATTAATGGTAGGACATGGCGAAATCGTTACGGAAATCAAAGAAACGATGCTTGATCTGCGGGCAGTGGGAATTTCTCATCTCACCATTGGGCAGTATTTGCAACCTTCCTTAGAGCATTTACCCGTTCGGAAATATTGGACACCAGAGGAATTTACTGAATTAAAAGCGATCGCCATTGAGATTGGATTTACTCATGTGGAATCAGGGGCATTGGTACGTAGTTCCTATCATGCAGGACAAAGTTCTTCTCCTTAATTTTAGTTTTTAGCTCTTTTGTGCAGATTTTAAGCGAATTAACCATGATAATTTTTTCTGCTTTTGATCTTTTGGTGTTAAATCTGGACAATCGACTATGAAGTTATGGATATCTATGGGGAGGAGTTTATTTTTTTTGGCTCTTCTCAATTTCTCCTCTGAGCAGCCTATGATTTTAGCCGCTTCTGCTGTAGTCCAAAATCGCATACTGAGATTAAAAGGGACATCATGGAGTTTGGTCGCCACCTCATCCCAAGTTCGGACATAGGTATCTGTAGCCTCTTGGTGGGTAATCACGTTAACAGATTCGGGTTCAGCGATCGCCTCCTCAAGTTCATTTGGGCTATAGATTTCAGTATCCACATAGACGGTAAAATTAAGCAGGTCTTCCCAACTTTTAACATCATCGTCACTGGAACTTTCTTCGTTAATTAAACTAGAGGATATTAGGTTTGCAGCTAAATTTGGAACGGGTTCAGTTTGTTTGAGACGAGCTATTAATTCGGTTAAAACTTGAGCGATCGCACCATGATTTTCAGGAGTATAAATCTCACTTAGTTCTCTAATTAAAAGGCTAAGTTCTCTGGGGATAGGAAAGTCAGCAAGCTTAGAATTGTTTGTGCTCAAAGCAATACCTAAAATTTAATCTCTGTGGAATAGTGGAATAAATGTCGATATTTTACTATGGAGTCTTAGTTTTTAAGAATTTAATTCTGAGTTAAATATGGCTTTTTCCAATTGATCTAGGGCAATTTCTAAATTATCATTGATAATTACTAAATCAAATTCTCCACTAGCAGCCATTTCTACTTGGGCATGATCTAAACGCCGAGCGATCGCTCCATCATGATCTTGATTACGTTGGCGGAGTCTTAGTTCTAGTACCTGCATTGAAGGCGGGGCAATAAAAATCTTTTGAGCATTAGGAAAAGACAGAGAGATCTGCCTAGCTCCCTCTAGCTCAATTTCGAGGATGACAATTTTGGCTTGGGCGATCGCTGCTTCTACAGGTAACCTAGGAGTTCCATAAAGATTTCCTGCATATTCTGCCGATTCTAGGAACATTCCTTCCTTGCGGTTTTGTTCAAATTCCGAACGAGTGTAAAAGAAATAGTTAGTTCCTTCAACTTCTCCCGTCCGAGGGGGGCGAGTAGTTCCCGAAACCGAGAATACAAATCTTTGGGAATACTTGGTGGCTATGGCTTTGAGCAGGGTACCTTTCCCCACTCCACTTGGACCAGTGACTACCAGTAATTTACCTTTCTGACTAGGGCTAATAGGGCTATTCAGGAGTGCCATCTTTAATATCTTTAGCCGTGATAAAGCGGTTAGCTACGGTTTCAGGTTGAATTGCCGATAAGACAACGTGTTCAGAGTCAGTAATAATCACTGCCCTAGTACGACGACCATAGGTAGCATCAATTAAATGTCCACGTTCACGGGCATCGGTAATAATACGTTTAATCGGGGCAGACTCAGGACTCACGATTGCCACAACTCTAGTGGCAGCAACGATATTCCCGAAGCCAATATTGATGAGCTTAATGTCCATAATAGGTATTTATAGCAAAATAAAGGAGAATTTAAGCGAATTTTTAATTAAATCCAGCCCATTATAGAATTAAAAGAAGCCCATCTTGAGCTTTAGTAATGTAAATTGCTATTAAGCAACACTTTTTAATATCCGTTAAATTTCGTGTAAATTTCTGGAAACATGAAGTCAAGGTTATGATGTGTGGAGCGGCAATATTTTCAGCCAGCCAATTTTAGTAAGTCAATTTTAGTAAGTCAATTTTAGCCAGTGTGTTTGTAGAGTAAAAGGCGTGAAATCTTTAGACCTTAATCAGTTATTCCCATTTCAATTAGATCAATTTCAGTTAGAGGCGATCGCCGCTTTGAATGCAAAAAAATCAATTGTGGTCTGTGCACCCACTGGTTCAGGCAAAACTTTAATTGGTGAATATGCAATTTACAAAGCTCTAGCCGAAGACCGCCGAGTTTTTTATACCACGCCTCTTAAAGCTCTATCTAATCAAAAATTACGAGACTTCCGCGATCGCTTTGGGGTAGAACAAGTAGGCTTACTAACTGGAGATACTTCAGTTAACCGTGAAGCTCCAATCTTAGTTATGACCACGGAAATTTTTCGGAATATGCTCTACGGCACTCCCATTGGTGAAGTTGGGACATCCATGACAGGGGTGGAAGTAGTGGTTTTAGATGAATGTCATTACATGAATGATCGAGCCAGAGGTACTGTATGGGAAGAATCAATCATCTATTGTCCTCCAGATATTCAATTGGTTGCGCTTTCTGCCACTGTTGCCAATAGTGCTCAACTTACGGATTGGATTAGTAAGGTACATGGTGCCACAGAGTTAATCTATTCCGACTTCCGCCCTGTGCCTTTACAATTTCACTTCGCCAGTCCCAAGGGGCTATTTCCTCTCCTTGACGATGCAGGTAAAAAAATTAATCCCCGTCTTAAGGGTAATCCTCGCAATCTTAAAAAAGATGCCAACGGTAAACCACCGCGCTTTGAAGCTCCTAGCCTGCCCTTTGTGATTTCCCAATTACAACAACGGGATATGTTACCTGCCATTCATTTTATCTTCAGTCGTAAGGGTTGCGATCAAGCGGTTAATCAACTCGATAAGATGTCATTGGTGAATGAAGCGGAATCCTATCAATTAAAGAACCAAATTGATACCTTTCTAGCTGCTAATCCTGAAGTAGGGCGATCGCAATACATTTCATCTTTATATCGAGGGATCGCTTCACACCATGCTGGAATTTTGCCTGCTTGGAAGGGGCTAGTTGAAGAGCTATTTCAACAGGGCTTGATTAAAGTTGTCTTTGCCACCGAAACCCTAGCCGCAGGGATTAATATGCCAGCTCGCACCACTGTTATCTCTAGCCTATCTAAGCGCACAGATCGGGGACATAGACTGTTGACCGCTTCCGAATTTTTACAAATGGCAGGAAGAGCAGGGCGACGAGGGATGGATAAAGTTGGTTATGTGGTCACAGTGCAGAGTCCCTACGAAGGTGCCAAAGATGCCGCTTACTTGGCAACTGCGGAAGCCGATCCTCTGGTCAGTCAGTTTACCCCCAGCTATGGCATGGTTCTGAATCTCTTGCAAACCCATTCCATTGATGAGGTGCGGGATTTAGTCGAGCGCAGCTTTGGGCAGTATTTGGCAGGTATAGCAATGGCTCCTCAACAGGAAAGCATCCAAGAACTGATCACAGAAATTGCCCTCCTAGAGGAACAATTGGCTCCTATTGATTTGGACTTACTAGATGGATACGAAAAACTACGCGATCGCCTCCGTGAAGAACGCAGATTACACAAAATCCTATTTCAACAATCAGAAGAACAAAGACTAAACGAACTAGCATCCTATATTCCCTATGTACTTACAGGTACCCTACTCGTCATCAAATCTGAGAAAGTCAGAAACCCGAAATCAGCTTTGCTGGTAGCGAAAATTCCTAGTTCTGGAAAATTTCCGTGGCTAGTCTGTCTCACTCAAAGTAATCAATGGTACGTAATTTTATATAAAGATGTCTTCCTTTTAGGATCTCAATGGGCTAGTTCTGATTTGGTTTATCCCGAACTATTAGTGCTAAAGCCCGGACAAATCCTAAATGGAGATGAATCTACGGTTGTGCTCTCTGCTTCTATTCCTACAGTGCCCTTCCCTGACTTACCGCCTGAAGTTCTGGCACAGCAAGAAAAAGTGATCGAGATTGAATCAACTCTAAACGAACATCCTGTATCTAATTGGGGCGATCGCAGTCTCATTGCTAAAAAAGCTCGAAAACTAGAACAACTCAAAGAAAAGCTGGAATATCAACGCGGAGTAATGGCGCAAAAACAGCAACATCATTGGGAAGAATTTTCTAGTTTAGTGGCAATTTTACAGAGTTTCGGATGTCTTCGAGGCGTAGAACCCACACCCTCTGGTCAAGTCGCCGCCGCTTTACGGGGAGATAATGAACTGTGGTTGGCATTAGCATTTCTATCGGGAGAACTTGACAACCTCGATCCCCACCATCTAGCCACAGCCTGTGCCGCTTTGGTTACGGAAAATAGCCGTCCTGATAGCCGAGTTAGCTTTAATATTGCCCCTGCTGTCGAGGATGCCCTTGGTGGATTAAGAGGAATCCGCAGACAATTATTTCAACTCCAAAGAAGACATAACGTGGCAATTCCCATTTGGCTAGAATATGACCTTGTAGGGCTAATTGAGCAATGGGCATTAGGAATGGAATGGACTGAACTCTGTCGTAACACCAGCTTAGATGAAGGTGATGTTGTTCGTATTGCCCGCCGTACTTTGGATCTACTCTCACAAATCCCCCACATTCCCTACTTACCCGACTCCATTCGCCAAAATGCCTACCGTGCCATGCAGTTGATAGATAGATTCCCCGTCAATGAAGCCATTTAGAATTTAGGAATTAATATATGAATTGGTCTCAAAATGTTAGGAGAATGAGAATATAGAGGAAAAGATCAAATTTTACCCAAACTCCCACTATGATATTGCTAAAGTGATATAGCTAAGATTTTCTTGGAGTTGTATTTGTGGTAGAAACTAAAGCTCAGCAGCCTGAAATCGAAAATCACCTGTACTGGTTCGAGCAAGGTACAATCTTACTCAAGCAAAATCTTTATGCTGAAGCGATCGTCTCCTATGACATGGCAATCGAAATTAATCCTGAATATCCCCAAGCATGGCATTATCGAGCTACGGCACTACGGAAGTCAGAAAAATATGAAGAAGCGATCGCCTCCTATGACATGGCAATTAAGCTTAGACCCGTTTACCACCAGGCATGGAACCTCCGTGGAGTTGTCCAATTTCTATTATTTCAGTATGAAGATGCTCTCCACTCCTTTGACAAAGCCATCAGTATAAAATATGACCACTATCAAACTTGGAACAATCGTGGTAGTGCTTTGGTTGGATTAACCCGCTACAAAGAAGCCATTCTTTCCTACGATGAGGCAATTCGCTTCCATCCCAATTTTTATCAAGCTTGGAACAATCGGGGTAACTTATTTAGAAAACTTCAACAGTATAACAAAGCCTTAGCCTGCTACGAAGAGGCACTAAAGTATCAATCTAATCTCTATGAAACTTGGAATAATAAAGGCACCGTCCTCGCAAGTCTAGAGCAATTTGATCAAGCGATCGCCTCCTATGGGCAAGCAATAAGAGTAAAACCAGACTACTATCTACCTTGGTATAATCGGGGGCAGATGTTTGTCATCCTAGAACGATATCAAGAGGCGATCGTCTCCTACGATCAGGCATTAAATCTCCAACCTGAATCCTATGAAGCTTTAAACGGCAGAGAGACGGCTGTGCAGAGACTAAAGCCCCTTAAAGATAACAATAAATTTTCGGAAACCGCCTCAGAACATGAAACCATTACCCAAGATTTATCACCTTCAGCCGATCCCTAAAAAATTACTGATGAGAGAATAAATCTTCGTATCCCAATAAATCTAGATCAACCAATGTAGGTAAGTAGTTAAAACTGCTAAGGGCTAATTCATAACGGTTTTCCCGCACGAGCATCTTAGTCAGCTTATTTTTGATTGAAACTAAGTAGCGCACATCATTAGCAGCATATTTTAGCTGTTGCTCAGAAAGCTCATAGGCACTACCCCAGTCTGAAGAGCCAGCACTTTTATCCAACTCAATCTGCTCTAGTTCCTTTACGACTTCTTTCAAGCCATGTCTACTGCTATAGGTACGGGCGAGCTTACTAGCAATTTTTGTACAAAAAATCGGAGCAGTTAGAATCCCCAGATATACTTTTAAGGTGCAAAT
This sequence comes from Pseudanabaenales cyanobacterium, assembly GCA_038324415.1. Taxonomy (GTDB): domain Bacteria; phylum Cyanobacteriota; class Cyanobacteriia; order Pseudanabaenales; family Pseudanabaenaceae; genus PCC-7502. The sequence continues at coordinate 9,114 of JBBQHY010000053.1, forward strand.
ATCAAATCTGGCATAGTGAAAGACTTTTGTAACATTACTTGCTTCCATTAGCTGTTTAATTAATGGTGCCGATTTTGAACCCTGAGATAATTCCTGAGAAATCCTCACAACAGTCACATTATTTTCGTCATCACAAATTTGAATTAAACATAGACGATCGCGGCGAGGAATTAATCCCATAGTTTCAGTATCGATAGCGATCGCTTCACAGTGAAGATAATGCTCAAGGGTATCGAGATTGATATCGTCGTCAAAGACTTGAAAATTTGAGATCATTAATTTGGAATAGTTATGATTATCTTAAGTTATGCCCATTAAAGCATTTGTTCATAGGTTGATCACCATAATTTAACCTGTCCTTAACTATATCTTGTAACTCTATTAACCTTGAGGTAGTCATCCAACATGTAGTCTTAATTCTAGAGATTACTTGTAAAAATTGCACCACAAAATCTAACGGACTAGGAAATATGATCTTTTTCACAACAAGTTTACGTCGTCTTGCCACAACTTCTGCCGTAGCTATTTCGGTAGTTCTCGGAACGGCGATGACAGCCAACGCTCAGACCGTAACCTTAAACGGAGCAGGGGCAACT
>JBBQHY010000054.1:0-9615 GCA_038324415.1 Pseudanabaenales cyanobacterium
GATCAAAGTTGAAAAAAGTACGGTGATTGTAGTGAGAAGCATCCCACGGCGATCTTATTGGATTTGGTTGGGTGTTGAAGCTTCTAATTTCTATTGCAGATTGAATTGTAGATTCGGTCATGGCTTAATTCTCCTTATTATTTATATATTTTTTGGTCTGCGTAACTGTAGTACATCCATTTCCTTCTCAAATTGTTGATTAGCCGCTTGCATCTTTTGGAGGGCAGTGCGTAAGATCAACTTTCCTTCGTAGACTAAAATTTCACCAGTAATCGGATGGATGATTGATTCTTGGGCTTTTTTTCCTACGAGAGATTCTAGTTCAGTTTCTGAGCTAACATATTTGCCCCGCGGTACTTCTAATGACACGCCATCTCTTAGAACCATACACTGGCAAGCAAGACGGGCATTTGACTGCTCGATTTTCATCAAGCTTAAGGTCATAATCTCTTGCTCTGTATGGGGAGTCAGGCAATCCATTCCTTTTTGCACAAAAATATGACAGGTGGCACATCGCCCTTGACCACCACAGGCTTTTAAGACCTTGATATGGTTTGCGAGTAAAGCACTGAGTAACCGAGTTCCTTTGCGGGTAGTGGTCAATTTCCCATCAATTTGGAGCGCAAGCATGGCATCTGCATCATTCATTGGATTGGGTAACGGGGTTAGGTTTTTTGATAGAGTCTGATTCATGATTTATCTTTATTTAACCGAAAGAAATAATTTGCTTAACCTGTTCTGAAATATCCATCTGACTTAGCATTTGGTGAAACCCAGTGATGATCCGATCGCATTCATTGAGAAATCGGCGCACCCATAATTGCAGACTGGTAAACTGCTCGGAGTCAATTTGTTCAGGCGGTATTTCGGAACTGAAGTAGGCGATCGCCCCGCGATAATCAATAGTCCAACATGAAAGCCAAGGATGTTCAGGCGCAGTGGCGGATTGAGATTTTTTCCAATAGTTAGCGATCGCCATGCCGCCCCAATAGTTCATACTGCGTGCGGTAATTTGTTGAAGTGCTGCTAGAACCTCTGTATGTGTAGGGAGAATTTCAGGGACTGATAAGGAATTTGGCTTTACATCTGGCTCTGAGTTTGGAGATTGATCGAAGCCATTAAGAATTTCGTTAAAGGAAATAGCTGGTGGGATATTTATGTGAGAACTAATAGGCGCGGCAACTACTTCTACTTTCTGCGCATCTTCTGAGATCGATTCTCCTTTAATTTGCATGTATTGCTTAGTTTCGGCAATTTCTTGGATGCTTTGTTTTAAGATGTAAAGCTTTTCGGGATAGCTGCTCAGAACATCATAAACACCCCTAGCGATCGCCCAATTTCTAAAATATTCATTGACATCCACCATTGGAGCCAACAGAATAATTGGTAGACCTTCCCATTTGCGAGCATATTGACGATGTACCTCTAGGCAACTTAATTCCTGCAAAGTTCCAATAATTAAGACATCAGGTTTAAATTGAGCAGATTTTTGGTTTAACTGCTCAACGCTTTGGCAAACAGTAATAGTATAATTATCTTTTCCGATCTCATCCACAAGTAATTGAATCACATTAACCTTAGATTCGGCTATGATGATCTGGAGCGAAGACGTGGTCAAGGGCTTAATATTCTTAATTTCAGTATCAATGCCACTACTTTTCGCACTATTTTCTGCTTCCATTGTTAATGTTTGCATCGCTCACCTACAATTTCTCTATTTGCTAAGTTCTAGTCTGTTTAACCAGATTTAATAACTTGAACTAAATTTAAATCAAGAAAGTAAGAAACTTATAAGATGGATTGCAGGATTTCAGAAAGATTTGTTTAGCTAATATTAGAATGCAGCAATTACCCTAGAGTGAGTTTGATAAGATTAGTCCGACAGCCTTACTAGTAGCATACGTTAGAAGCTTTACTGATATTCCTCTTTAGAATGAAATAACCCTGCTTCACAATAGGAATCAGATTTAGGGCTTGTTTGTCATTATAATTTCGAGGGTAATGGGAGAGTCTTCAACTAGGATGGAGCCGTTGAGTTTTATTAGTAAATACAAGTATCTAGAATGCTTAAAACCTCAGCAAGTAGTTCTTCAGAAGAGGATTCTATCCATTTTACTTTTCTGGATTTGTAATCGATAGACTTGACCTGTTCTACCATTATAAAACCAGTAATAGCCGTGCTATTCGATATTGCCACATGAAATGGGAAGTTGCGATCGATATTTGTAATTGGGCACACAATAGCCAATTCAGTATGTTGATTAAAAAGGCTATTGCTTACAACTAAAGCAGGTCTTCTACCTTTCTGCTCATGCCCCGACTGCGGGTCAAAAGTAAGAATAATAAAGTCGCCTTTTTTGGGAACGTAATTAGACATCTACCAAACCTCATGACCAATAGGATTTCCCCAATCCTCTTCTTGAACTTGGTAGTTCGATGGTATAAGAGCAACTAAATCTTGGAGATGATATTTTCCTCGGATTTTACGAATAGGCTTGATGATGAGATTATCCTTGTTGGTGATAATTTCAAGCTCATCGCCAACCACAATATTTACCTCAGCTAATACCTCTTTACTTAGTCTGATTCCTTGACTATTTCCCCATTTCTGAACTTTGACTACCATGGTTATTGCCTCCCCTTATAATGTATAGCCAAAGTATAGCCCAAATCGATTTACCGTTTTGCTGCCAAGACTTTAATTTTAGTAACCAAAACTCACTTCATACTTTCGTAATCCGCAGGTATACCAGTGGTGGCTTTGGGAAAAAGTCCAAAGCTACCGATGGTGGAGTTCTCAAATCTTATCTGCTAGGGCTGATTTGAGCATATACTCCCTTCCCACCATAGAAATATACACAGTTTAAATGGGGATAAGGGGCAAAGCCCCTTCGTGGGTGCGCAGCCCCCACACCCCCAAAAGATTAATCTTTGACTTGGAAGGGAGTAAGTTTCTTACTTTTATGATTTATTTTAATTTTTTAGGACTTACGCAGCATATTAAGAAAACCAATATTTAAAGGGGGTTTTGGGGCACAGCCCCAATTGAGGGCGAAGCCCTCAAACTCCCTCCCACTAAGTTTCTGTAAAATTGAGTACGTAAGTCCTATTTTTATTACTATATTTACACTTTGTCAAAAATGAGTTTTAAATTTCCATCAAAATTAGAAAGCCCTCAAAATATGAGCAGTAGTAATCATGCTAAATATAAGGTGATTGGGAGAATGGACTGTAATATCGCCATCCAAATCCGTAAAGAAATTATGGAGATTATAGTAACTAAACCAGATACTTTACGCATTGAGATGAAAGAAGTTCAATTTATTGATAGTACTGGACTATCACTTTTAGTATTAATTCTTAAAAAGATGCGAGCTTATGACGGTAGATTAATCTTGTGTGAGATTTCCGAACAGGTGTTAGTGCTTTTGGAAATAACATCATTAGATAGATTGTTTGAACTGGATAGTCAAAAGAGTATTACACTTCTATCAGAGCATTCTGAGTCTGATCGCCATTGCTTATACTCCTCTGCTGGCTAGAGATTAGTAGTATTACTTAACCCCATTTCTAGTAGCTAAATTTTATAGTAGAAAGAGAGTAAGTACACAGCAGTTTCGAGATGCCTGGTTATGAAGATTTTATTAGTTGAAGACGATCGCTCTTTAGTTGAGCTACTTTTCGCATCACTTACTACAAACCATTACACGGTAGATTTGGCGGAGGATGGAGAAGTTGGGTTAGAGTTCGCCTGTCTATGGAAATACGATCTGGTGATTTTGGATGTTAATTTACCGAAATTGGATGGATTAAGTCTTTGTCGTAAATTGCGATCGCAGGGATTTATTACGCCAATTTTAATGCTAACTGCCCAAGACTCTAATCAAGAAATTAGCACGGGGCTGGATGCTGGGGCTGATGACTATGTAGCTAAACCTTGTAATCTTGAGCAATTATTAGCAAGGATTAGGGCTTTGCTACGGCGGGGAAATATTGCCACGATTTCACCAATTTTAACTTGGGGGGAACTGAGTTTAGATCCTGCGATCGCTCAAGTTACTTATCAATTCCAAATTATTCCTGTTAGACCCAAAGAATATACTTTACTCGAACTATTCCTGCGTTGCCCTCATCAAATTTTTAGTCGAGATGCGATTATTGATCGCCTGTGGATTTCTGACGATTGCCCAACTAAACATGCCGTCACCAACTTAATTAAAGATTTGCGCCAAAGATTAAATGCGGCGGGTATGACTGAAGAATTGATTGAAACAGTCTATGGCATTGGTTATCGCCTTAAGGTTCCGCCCACAGCTTCACAGCATCAAGATTTAGTTCAAACAACCACAGGAAATCAAGAGAAGCGGATAGATCAAGCGAGTTCTGATTTCCAGAATTCCATAGGATTTGCTAAGATTCACTCTAGATTTAAAGAATCCCTTTTAGGAAGGATAAAAGTTTTACAGGAAGCGGGGCGGTCTCTCCAAATGGGAACATTAGCAGATGACCAAAGAAAGGCGGCAAAAGATGAAGCGCATCGGTTAGCAGGGAGTTTAGGCACATTTGGGTATCCCCAAGGTTCGGTATTAGCCAAGGCTATTGAATATCTTCTCATCGGTTTCAACCCATTTGCTAAATCGGAAATTGTCAAGGTCAATCAATTGATTTTAGATTTAGAACTATCGATCAATTCATCGAATCTATGTGATTTGGAAGTAGTAAGTGAATTACCGAAGCCTATGGTCTTGTTTATAGGAGACGATCTCAAACTGGCAGATGCTTTATACCTAGAGGCGATCGCCCAAGAAATGCGGTTAGAAATGGTGGAATTGGCGAATATAGCTCAATGTAAAGAGCAGATTTCTATAGTTTTATTAGCACTCAAACAATCTGAAGATTTAGCCCAACTCTCTACCTTAAAACAATACTTTCCCACAATCCCAGTCTTAGTCATTGCCGATCGCTCACAGCAGAATCCACAGGAAATTTTACACGAACGGGTGGAAGTGGCTCGCAGGGGGGGCGATCGCTATCTGCTCCAACCCATAAATCCTACTGAAATATTTGCTGTAGTTAATCAATTTATAATTCAACAGCGATCGAGGGCAGATCAAGTTTCCGCTCCCAAAAAATCTAAAATTATGATTGTGGATGACGATCCTGTAATTTTGGAATTCATGGCAAATTTACTAGAACCTTGGGGACTACAAGTTACTTGCTTAGAGAACCCCCTAGAGTTTTGGCAAGTTTTAACCACCACTCAGCCCGATTTATTGATCCTAGATTGGGAAATGCCAACCTTTAAGGGTATAGAGTTATGTCAGGTCATCCGCAACGATCCACAATGGATGAGCTTACCAATTTTAATGATTACAGCCCACCATGATACCGATATGATCTCTCAAGCGTTTGCCGCAGGATGTAATGATTTTGTGCGGAAGCCCATTATTGAGCCAGAGTTAATTGCTCGGATTCTCAAGCATTTGCAACCAAAACCAATTCGGTAAGTTAACCCCATGAGTAATCTCACAATCCTGTGCGTAGATGATGAAATTAATATTTTGGCGATTCTGCGAACCCAATTGCAGAGGAACTTTCCTGAATACACAATTGAAATTGCCGAAAGCGCAGAGGAAGCATTGGAAGTAATTGAGGAATTGCGATCGCAGGGCATCCAAATCCCCTTGGTGATTGCCGATCAGGTGATGCCGAGATCTAATGGTGATGAATTTTTGATTGAAATTCACATACGTTATCCTGAAATCCTCCAAGTGATGTTGACAGAAAAAGCTACCGCCGAGGATGTGGGGAATATGGTGAATCAGGGCAACCTCTATCGGTTTATATCTAAGCCTTGGCACGAAATGGATTTAAGCTTAACGGTAAAATCGGCTTTGGAACGCTACACTCAAAAACAAACAATTGCCCAACAACAGTTATCCTTACAACAAACTAATTCCCAATTGAAATTACTGAATGCGAATTTAGAAAATCTGGTTCAAGAGCGAACGGAGTTACTTCAGAAAGAAATTAGCGATCGCCAACAAACCGAAGTAAATTTACGAATTAGTGAAACCAAAAATCAAACGATTCTTAGAGCAATTCCCGATCTATTGCTACGGGTTAAGTCTGATGGCACTTGCCTAGAATTTATTTTACCTAGGGATGCTACAAATTTTTTGCCAGTCAAACATCATCTTTCCGAAGTATTAACTCCAGAACATCTAGAAGCAGAGCTACAGCTATTTGCCCAAGTTCTAACCACAGGCGAAATGGGGATGATCGAGCATCAACTAATCAAGCATGGGAAGATTACTTATGAAGAGGTTAGGGTTACAGCTTGTAGCGATGATGAGTTACTTTTGGTAGTGCGGGATGTCAGCGATCGCAAATGCACTGAAGAAGCCTTAAAACAAAGCGAATCTCAACAACTGGCTTTATTAAGTGCTTTGCCAGATTTGATTATGCGGATAAATCGAGAAGGAGTATATTTAGATTTTCTTCCAGCCAAAACTTTTGAGGTGTTTGCTGATCCTGATACCGTCATTGGCGCAAGAGTTGATGAGATCTTGCCTCCAGATTTGGCGGAAAAAAGGATGACGGCGATTCACTCGGCTTTACATACTAACAAGATGCAAATCTATGAGCAAGAAGTTTGGATCGAAGGAATATTGCAAAACGAAGAATGTCGCGTGGTGGTAAGTGGTGAAGATGAGGTAATAGTTGTTGCGAGAGACATTAGCGATCGCAAACAATCAGAATTGGATCTACTTCAAGCCCTAGAAGCGATAGAAGAATTAAACAGTCAACTCGAACAACGGGTGCAGGAACGCACAGAGGAGTTATATCAAGCTAGGAAATTTCTGCGGGCGATTATTGATAATATACCACTTGGATTATTTGTCAAAGATGGCAGACCAGAATATTTTGGCAAGTTTTTACTATGGAACAATACAAGTGAAGTAATGTTTCGTGTCTCCAAGGATCGGGCAATTGGTAAAACAAATTATGATTTCTTCTCAAAAGAACAATCAGATTACTTCACTTCCCAAGATCGATCTGCATTTGAGAATGGCAAAATCGAAAATATTTCCGAAGAGGTAGTCTATATACCTACCTTAGGAACAAGAATATTACACACGTCCAAAGTTCCAATTTTTGATGAAACTAGCAATCCCAAGTATTTGCTTGGTATTACCCAAGATATTACTGATCGCAGGCAAGTTGAAATTAATCTCCTAGAAAGTGAAGAAAGATTTCGTGCCACCTTTGAGCAAGCTGCTGTTGGCATCGTTCAAGCTGACTTAAACGGAAAATATATCCAATTCAATCAAAAATTCCATGATATTTTAGGCTACTCAAATACCGAACTGTTGTTAAAATCAGTTGATGAAATTACGCATCCTGATGACATAGCTGAAGATAAACATAATTTTAGCCGTTTACTGACAGGAGAATTAAGTACATTTAGTATGGAAAAACGCTTGATTAGCAAGAATGGTGAATTTATCTGGGCTAATTTATCTGTTTCATTAGCACGAAATCTTGAGGGAGAGCCGCAATATTCCATTGGCATTATTCAAGATATTAGCGATCGCAAACAAGCGGAAGCTGAACGAGATCTATTACTAAAAGAACTATCGACCCTTAATTTTAGTTTGGAGCGAAAAGTATTTGAGCGCACCGAAGAACTATCTGAAGCCTTAACTAACTTAAAATCGACTCAACAAGAATTAATCCTATCAGGTAAAATGGCAGCCCTCGGTCAACTTAACGCCAGTATTGCCCATGAAATTAATACTCCCCTAGGTGTAATTCGAGGTGCAGCCAGTAATATTGTGGCGTCTTTCCATACTGCCCTGCACAAATTACCCCAACTACTTCATCGCATAAGCCCTGCCCAGTTCCTAGACTTTATCACCTTGGTAAATACTTCACTTCAGCAACCATCAATATCTACTCGTGCCGAAAGACAACTATGCCAAGAATGGGAAGAAGAACTAAATAAATTAGGGATAGTAAACCCAGAAGCGATCGCCTTTGAGCTTATCCTTTTACGATTAGCTCCCGAATCTTTAATTTTTTCCTCAATCCTGCGATCGCCTGAATCTTTAGAAATATTACAAGTTGCCAATAGTCTAGTTCTGCAAAGCCAAAATATCCAAAGCATTCAACAGGAAGTTGATCGGGCTGCCAAGATTGTGTTTGCCCTCAAAACCTATAGCCACCAAAGCCAAAGTGAAGAAAAAAGCCTAATAAAAATTACTGATAGTATTGAAGTTGCGCTCGCCCTCTATGAAAATCGCTTTAAACAAGGCATTGAAGTTGCACGCTGCTACGATCCTGAACTACCTAAAATTTTAGGCAACCCCGATCAACTCACTCAAGTTTGGGTAAATTTAATTGACAATGCCATCTATGCGATCGGGCAGCAAGGTAAACTGGAAATTATGGTCGAACAACAAGCTGACTTTCTCATGATCGAAATTACAGATTCTGGACGTGGAATTCCCATAGAGCTTTTGCATCAGCTTTTTGATCCATTCTTTACAACCAAACCAAGGGGCGAAGGCAGTGGATTGGGTTTAGATATTGTCAAACAAATCATCCTTAAACATGATGGTGATATTCAAGTTCGGAGCGAAGTCGGTCAAACCACTTTTTCTATCCTTTTACCCGTGTGGGATTTTGATAATGACTAAATATACAATCCTCTGCGTCGATGATGAACGCAATGTTCTCCTCACTCTGAGAACCCAGTTAATCCGAAACTTCCCTGATTATAAAATTGAAATTGCCGAAAGTGGGGCTGAAGCCCTGGAAGTGCTGGAAAAAGAATTAGCCAAAGGTAAAGAGATTCCCCTTGTAATTGCCGATCAGATTATGCCGATGATGAAAGGAGATGAGTTATTAATTGCAATTCATGCTCTCTATCCTGAAATTATCAAGGTGATGTTGACAGGACAAGCCCGAGCCGACGAAGTTGGGAATGTAGTGAATTGTGCCAAGCTCTATCGCTTTATTTCCAAACCTTGGAATGAGATGGATTTGCAACTAACTATAACTGAAGCAGTCCGTCGTTATCAGCAAGATCAGCTAATCACTCAACAACAACGAGCCTTAGAAGAGAACCTTCAGCAAAGTCAATATTTCATCAAAAAAATTACCGAGTCAGTTCCCAACCTCCTTTATATTTTTGATATTGCCCAGCAATCTAATATATATGCCAATTATGCAACAAAGAATCTGTTTGGGTACTCTGACGATGAAATCAGACAACTAGGACTCAAACTGTTTACCGATAACTGCCACATTAGCGATCGCCATAAATTTGAAGAAGGTTTACAGAGATGTTCCAATTTGAAAAATGGCGAATTTGTCGAAACAGAATATCGAGTAAATGATGCTCAAGGGCAGTGGCGGTGGTTACTATGTCATAACACAGTGTTTCTCCGAGCCGATGATGGCACAGTTAAGCAAATCCTAAGTAGTTGTCAAGATATTAGCGATCGCAAACTTGCGGAAAAAAATCTAATTAAGCAATTACTTTATTCTCGAATATTAGAAGATGCTATATCAAGCATTAGAGATTCACTGTCATTACAAGAAATTATT
>JBBQHY010000055.1:0-9569 GCA_038324415.1 Pseudanabaenales cyanobacterium
AACCTTCTGTGACTGGGGTATTTGTTTCGACTGGGTTAGTATTGCTGTTGATATTCATCTCTTTGTTAAACCAGATTTTGCCTCTTTTGGCAACCCCTATTTTACCAGTGGTTATTGACACGTTACGTTTTTTAATCGGTGGAGTAGTGGGTGCAGTGCTAGCATACGAGATCGTTAAGAATGTAGATGTCTTTAAAAACTCATTACATATTATCGGTTTATAGTTTCAAGTAATTTAAGAATATATATATTGACAAGAGGATTACGGTGCTTGTAGCAATTTCAGAAGATTGGCAATGCTGGAACGTCTATAATCCTAACTTCTCAGACAATTACTCCCTTCCCAGTCAAAGATTAGTCTTTTGGGGGTGTGGGGGCTGCGCCCCCACGAAGGGGCTTTGCCCCTTAACCCCATTTAAACTGTGAATATTTCTATGGTGGAAAGGGAGTATTAATAAAAAAATAATTCAGTTCTAGGTCTTTGCTGGTTGCAGTTGCAAGAAATTAGCCAAGGCTTTGGTGATTTTGGGAGACCAACGGCGGACTTTAGTTACCCATTCGATATCTTGATAACGAGGATCAATTTGGGGGACAGATACCCAGTTGCTTTCAGCTTCGCCTGTTTTTTTCTGTTCCCATAAAATCGCCGTTACTGCCGCCCGCACATCCACAAAATTAGGATATTTCCGCAAAAGGTTTTTCATGGTTTTCATTGCCCGATCAGCTTCTCCAGATTCATAGAGAGCAAGAGCATAGTTGGCACGGGCAAAGGCGTAGTTTGGTTCGATTTCAAAGGCTTCTTTATAGTCAGCGATCGCCGCTTCCCATTTACCTAAACTAGCTTCAGCATTACCACGGTTATTATAGGCATCAGGGTCTTGGGGGTCGAGTTCTAGAACTTTGTTATAGTCAGCGATCGCTGCTTCGGGTTTATTTAAAGCTTGAAGTGTGGCTCCACGATTGAGGTAGGGATCGGGAGCAGAAGGGGCAAGTTCGATTGCCTTGGTGTAGTCTGGAATTGCTTCTTCTAAATGGTTTTGGCTAGATTTGGCATTGCCACGGTTACTCCAAGCAGCGGCATTGTCAGGAAAAAGGTTGATAATTCCCGTCCATTGGATTTCAGCTTCGGCAAAGTCAGCTTTGTTGGTAGCAGCGATCGCTTTGGTGGCTAAGTCTTCTAATTTAGTTTGGAGTTGAGCTTGATCTGGACTATCAGTGGAATTAACGGGTGAAATTTCAGGGGTTTCCGATGCGATCGCAGGAACTGATAGCAGAATCGATAAAGCTAAGGTAAAAATGATTTGCAGAAATTGATACATGGTTTATTGCCGTTATCTTCAGATTTAATTTTAGAGGTTTATTTTTGATCTGGTTCTTCTTGATCTTCAGTATCAATGTGGAGGTTTTCGATAAATCTATGATTAGCTCCTTGCAGAGCCGCAAAGGCATCCAGATTATATTTCTGTCCTAGGGCGACTAAATCAAATAGTAAATCTCCCAATTCCTCTTGCTGTTGATCTTTGGAGGTATTATTTAGGAGAGATTTTTGGAGTTGCCGCCAACTGGGTTCAATATCTACTGGTTCGTAGACATCAGCTATTTGAGTTTTATTGATAATTTTTGTGGTGGCGATAATTGGTGGCAAAGTGCGAGCGTAGCGATGGAGCTTATCACCTAGCTTATGTACTCCTGTCTCCGTAGCTTTGATCTGTTCCCAATTTTGATGAATTTCTGCCATATTTTCCACATTTAAACCTGCAAACACGTGGGGATGGCGACGGATTAATTTTTGGCTAATGCTTTGTGCGACTTCGGCGATCGCAAATTGATTAGAATCTTCGGCAATTTGTGCCTGTAAAACTACCTGTAAAAGTAAATCTCCTAATTCCTCAGCGATCGCTTTTGGATCTTTGCTTTTAATCGCATCAACCACTTCATAGGCTTCTTCAATGATATAGGGAATTAGGCTTTCAGAGGTTTGAGCTAAATCCCAAGGACAGCCGCCTACAGGCGATCGTAACTGAGCTACAACTTCTAATAATTGCTGTAAAGCCGAAAGTTTTGCATCCATTACATTTTCTAAGAAATTATTTCAGGTTGACTTAAATCTTTATGAGTAAACTAACAACATAGGCTTGAAATCATCTGGTACTTTTTTTGAGGTCAATCTGGCTCACCCAATTAGAATAATGTCAGAATACCAGCATTTTTATTGGTATTTAATGCCTCAATATCAAGATAATGAATTCGTAAAATCGCCTCAATTTTAGCAGTGTTGCAGTTACTCCCTTCCCACCATATAAATATACACAGTTTAAATGGGGTTGAGGGGCAAAGCCCCTTCGTGGGGGGCGCAGCCCCCACACCCCCTAAAGACTAATCTTTGATTGGGAAGGGAGAACCTCGCCTAATCCAAATAATTTTGGGTGGAAATCCTCTTAATATACAAATATCACTAAAATCTCCATCTTTAGTAATAATCAATAACCCTTCTTTTTTGGCGTACTCCCAAATTTTAATATCTGGGACTTGTTCAAGATTTAAGTTGTAAACGTGTTTAGAGCTACGATAAATATCTATCAGACGATTGACTAAGGCTGGTGACAAGTTGTGGTCAAAGATCAGTTTCACGCCTTTATAAGTATCAATATTTTTTCTTGATCGGCAGCATAACTCAAGCAAGCCTGAATGTCATTCTCGGTTAAGTATGGAAAATCCTCAAGAATCTCTTGGTGAGTCATTCCTCCTGCTAGATATTTCAAGATATCGTAAACCGTAATTCGCATTCCTCGAATACAGGGCTTACCGCTACGTTTACCTGCTTCTATCGTAATAATGTCTTCGTAGTTCATTTTTTTCATATCCATGCTAGGTCTTAATTCTAGTCCATTTGTTAATTTGAATTCTAGTTTATGGGGGTTGAATTACATACCTCAGCTTTATTTAAGAGTAGGGCGATCGCATTTATATCTTTAATTAATTCGCTATTAGATAAGGTTGAATTATTTATAACAATACTAAAAACGAGTTCAGAATATTTAGGTGGCTGCATATATCCCGATAGGGCACTTACGCCAGTTTTTGTTCCTGTTTTGGCTTGGATGTTAGTATTCATATTTTTGAAACGATTTTTTAAGGTGCCGTCCCTACCCGCAATCGCTAAGGAGTCTCGAAATATTTTATTCCTTTGCATGACTACTAATAGTTGGGCGATCGCTTTGGGAGTTGCTAAATTTAAGTTAGATAAGCCCGATCCATCCGCCACCACTATTTCTGAAATTCCCTTCTCTTTTAATAATTTCCGAATTAAATCTAGCCCCTGTTCGCTTGAATCTTCTTTAATCTGATCTGAAGTAATTCCTATTCTTCTCAGTAAAGACTCAGCATAGAGATTATTACTTTGTTTATTCGTGACTTTTATTATTTCCGATAATTTGGGGGAGAAGATGGTGGCAACTTCAATCGCAGGTAAAGATAAAGCTTTAGGTTCAGAATGGAAAGTAATTCCCTGTTTGCTAATTTCCGATCGCATGAGATTCAAAAAATGTAATTCAGGATTTAGTATCGCTGTTGCTCCAAGTTCTGGTTCAGAGTTTTGGGAAAGATCTCCAGTAATTGTGATTTTTTTCTGGTGCAGCGATCTCTCGATCTTTAGGGAATTCATATCTTTAGCACTAACTGTAATTGCTTGATTTTCGATAAGCCAACCTTGGGCAAAATCGGGACGATCCCAACTGAACTTTAAGGGCTGATTAATTTGGGTGGGCGTAATTGTCCAATCCAAAACATTCTCATTGATGATGAAGGAGTCGGCGATCGCAGCGTAATATTCTTGTAAATCTTGCCATTCCCAACCTTTGCCTAAACCTGAACCTGTGAACTCGGGTAAAGTTTTGATATTAGCGGCGATCTCTTTAATGCCCTTGGCTTTTAAGAACTGAACTAATTGCTGAACGAGGGATTTTAAGGAATCTTCATTAAAACTTGGATCGCCACCAGCTTTGATCCAGAGATTTTCGCCTTTTTGATCTATAAATAAGCTTGTTTTGATTTGATAATTTGCTCCTAATAATTCCAAAGCTGCCGCCGTGGTAAATAATTTCACATTGGAAGCAGGAGTAAAATACTTATCACCATCAATATTGACGATGGGATGATTTAGTGAATCTACTTTACTAGCAAACACTCCCACCCTTGCTGATCGCAACCTCGGAGCCTGTACTATTGCTTCCACTTGCCTTTGTAAATCCCCAACACAAACTCCCCAAGCTGAGGTGCCAATTAGGGAGGACAGAAAAATACTAACTAAACCTATGCCTTTTATCAATTTAGTTACTCTATGCATTTACCTAAGAATTCTCTGACGAATTTACCAATCAAGTTAATTAAAAATATTTTAGAATCAGCTACTGTTGAAGGCTATAGCCAAGTGTATAACCTAGATTTGTCAGATCTTTCAATCAGATTTTGCTATCCCCAGTATGACTGTGATTACACCTCGGCGATCGCCCACCAGTTAAGCTCCAAATTAGCGAAAACCCCCGTAGAAATTGCTCAAACCCTAGGACAATCTAATATACCCATAAGTGACCAATTGGTGATTACTGTGACCGATAACGCCATGCTTAACTTTAAGCTGACAGAAACCTATATTCAAGCCTGTATGCATCAATTAGCGATCGCTGATTTATCTCTAAGTTACATTCCTCAACCCCAAAAATTCCCTAGTTATACCCATACCCAATATGCCTATGCTCGATGCTGTTCTTTACTCCACCAAAGCATTGAATCAAAAGTATTAATCCCCGAATTAGCCTTGCCGTTAATTGATATTGCCGAAAATCTCGACCAATTATCTGAACCCCAAGTGATTAAACACTGCCAAAATCTCACAATTAATTTTTTAGAACTTAGCGATCGCTCTTCTAATTCCCAAGTTTTAAGTACGTCAATTCTCAAAATTATCCAAAAACTAATTTATACCCTAGCCTCTGATTATATCAATCTACCTGAATATTTATAAAATCGTAGATAAAATGGCTTTAACCACAATAAATGGGCTATGCAAATCCAAATTCCTGTCCAGTTGCAAAAAGCAATGCGAGAGTTGCCACCAATTCCCCCATTTAACGAATCTCTTCCTTCACCGCCGCCGCCTTCTCCAGAGCGTATGAATCGAGTCCAATTGGCGACCATTATCACTGGATTCATGATTCTTGTGGGATATATCTACATTGGGTTGCAACCAATTCCCATTAGGGTGAACCCTGATTTTTTATCAATACTTTTTATAGGTGGGATTAACGTATGTATTCTAATATTTAAAGCAATCCTACTTCCCGTTGGCTTGGGGCTAATGTTTATCCGATACAAAATCTATCAGAGCCGACTACGGGATCATTCCGTACTTACTAAATCCTATTTTGAATTACTCGAATCCTATGCCCTTAAACAAAGTGAGTATGAGCAGAAGATTTTCCTCTCCCAGACCAGCGATCGCCTCCGAGAATTTCGCTCCCCTAAAATCCTAAAAATCTTAAGATCTACAAATACGGAAATCATTCAAAAAATCCCAGTTGGAGATAACCCAGAATCAGAATTAGTAATTACAGATAAGATTAAAAATGAGCCATTTATATTTTCTAAGAGCTTGAAGAGAAGCCTAAAAGATAACCTGCATTATGGTATTACTGTTCAAATTCCAGGATTCAATTATATATTTAGCCCCGATTTTACCTATATAAATCCCGATACTAATCTCCACCTAGCGATCGCCATTTCTGAACAATCAGGTAAAAATTCAGACCAAAATATTAAGGAACAACAATATATCTGCCATACATTTTTACTCAAATCAGGCTGGATTGTGGTTAACCTTGGTCCCAATGAGGTTTTAGATTGGCCTGATCGGTGCGCGCAGGCAATTACTAATTTAATTCAAGAATTATCCTGTGAACCTGAACCTCTACTCTAAGGGATCGCAAATCGATTATAAGGGATTAGATTTTTAACTGTCTTTTAGCTTCAAATAAGGCGATCGCCACACTCACCGATAAATTTAAACTTCGTACTTGGGGATGTTCCATTAATTTTTTAGAACTTAGCGATCGCTCTGCAAAAGTTTTAAGTACATCAATTCTTAAAATTACCCAAAAGCTAATTTATACCCTTGCCTCTGGTTACATCAATACTACCTGAATATCTGTAAAATCTTAGGTAAAATGGCTTCAATCAAAATAAATGGGCTATGCAAATCCAAATCCCTGTCCAGTTGCAAAAAGCAATGCGAGAGTTGCCACCAATTCCCCCATTTAACGAATATCTTCCTATGCCGCCACCGCCTTCACCAGAGCCTGTGAGAGTAGTCCGAGGAGCGATCGCTATTACGGGATTAATGATTTTTGTGGGATTTGTCAACACATTTAGCCCAATACTTGGAGCAATCCTATTTCCCATTGGCTTATTTCTAATTCTGGCGCAAATGTTTGTCCAATACAAAACCTATCAGAGCCGACTACGAGACCATACGGCACTTACGGAATCTTATTTTTTACTACTCCAATCCTATTCCCGTAAACAAAGTGAGCATGAGCAGAGGATTTTCCGCTCCCAGACCAGCGATCGCCTTAGGGAATTTCGCTCCCCTAGAATCTTAGAAATTTTAAGTTCTACAAATACGGAAATTATCCAAAAAATCCTAGTTGGAGATACCTCAAAATCAGAATTAGTAATTACCGATCTAATTACCGATAAATTCACAGATGAAATTACAAATCAAATTACAGATGAGCCATCAAAATTTACTAAAAGCTTGAATAGAAGTCTAGGAGATAACCTCCATCAAGGTATTACCGTTCAAATTCCTGGATTCAATTATATATTTAGCCCAGATTTTACCTATATAGATCCGATTTCTAATCTCCACCTAGCGATCGCCATTACCGAACCATCAGGTAAAAATTCAGACAAAAATATTAAGGAACAACAAAATATCTGCCATACATTCTTACTCAAATCAGGATGGATTGTGGTTAACCTTAGCCCAAATGAAGTTTTAGATCAGCCCGATCGGCGCCTGCAAGAAATTTTTAACTTAATTCAAGAATTAACCTGTGAATCTAAACCTCTACTTTCAGGTGGAAATGATCTCAAATCCATAACAGGAGCTTAGATTTTTATTAAATCTTTAACTGTCTTTTAGCTTCAAATAAGGCGATCGCCACACTCACCGATAAATTCAAACTTCGCACATGGGGATGTTCCATCGGAATTGAGACAACAATATTTTGATCTAAAACCGCTTGAGGTAGCCCAAAAGCTTCACTGCCAAAAAGCAAACAATCGTCTTCCTTAAACTCAAAATCACGAAAACTCTGAGTCCCACGAGATTCAAAACAGACCCACCGTCCTGAGACCGCCGCTAAAGAATCTAAATCAGGATGAATATGCAAGTCGGTATATTGCCAATAATCTAAACCTGCTCGTTTTACGGCGCGATCGCTAATTTCAAATCCTAAAGGCTCCACCAGATGTAAAGGCGTATTAGTAGCAGCACAGGTGCGGGCGATATTTCCTGTATTGGGTGGAATTTGCGGGTAAATCAGAGCGATCTGTAACATTAAGCAGGGATATTAACAAGTATGAGTCTGAGAATTTGGACAAAGGTAGGCTTAGAACTATTAGCAGGAAATATATTCACTTCTTAGGCTACAGCGATCTACTAAGGCTGTCTCTGGCAGAAAAATTACCCATTCCGAAGCCCCTATATCACCAATTCTGGGGACTTTTATTTTCAGAACCCTCAGAATTGGGGGCAGGGGACTGGGTAGATTCTTTAAAGGAAATCTTTTAAACACGAGTTTTACCAATATTTGCGATCTTTTAACGTATATTTCTAGACTTTACGAGCAACGATTAACCATTGCTCAAATGTTACCACTTGCTCGGTAGTTGGTTCTAATTTGTACCCAAAAGTCATATTAAAAAGTCACTAATTGCTTACATTCCTCTGCCTAAAGTCCTGCTGTGTAAAGACAAGTATCCAAACAAACTAGCTAAGTCAATGCCAATCCGCCCCCTAAATCCCCCAATTCTGGGGGACTTAGGGGGCAGAATAGACTGAAACGAAGACAGGTAGAACTTGAGTGTTCACCGTAGTACCTAAACTCATGGGAGTCCGATCCCGCTTTGAGGTAAAACTAAGTTAAAATTTTCACTAATTAATTTTGACTAATTAAGTTTTACTTTTAGCTATGACCACAGAAACCATTTTCAGCAAGATCATCAGCAAGGAAATTCCCGCAGATATAGTCTATGAGGATGATTTAGCCTTAGCATTTCGGGATATTACGCCCCAAGCTCCCGTGCATATTCTGGTAATTCCGAAAAAAGTGATCGCCAAGATCAGTGATGCCGAACCTCAAGATCAGTCTCTACTGGGACATTTATTATTAATATCTGCCCAAATTGCCAAGGAACAGGGATTAGAAAACGGATTTCGGTTGGTGATTAATAATGGTGATGATGGCGGTCAGACTGTTCATCATTTACATATCCACATACTGGGCAAACGGTTTATGCAATGGCCTCCTGGTTAATTAAATTAGATAATTAAATTAGATAATTAATTGTATGAATGATCCTTACTGGCTCTTGGGTGCGATCGCTATTCTCTTGGCTCTAAACTTAAGCTGGATTTTAGTTTCGTCTAGAACCTCACGGCAATTATTATTGGATGTGCGGGGGGAAACTGAAGATTTGAAGCAACAATCCCTTAAACTAAAAGATGAACTGGAAGCGCAAAAAGAGCTATTCGCATCGGAATTTCAATTTATCTTTTTTGAACAATTACAAGGCTTACTGACCCAGTATCCAACGGTGATCAAGATCGTAGAATATAAGCCCGACTTCCCTGCTAAGGATATTCTGCCCCTGTTTGTCCCCCTTAATGGATTAATTGAACTATGGAAATATAAAGTTATTGGCAGCCCTTGGGAGCAGGTATATTACGATCCTAAGTATCATCAGGCGGATTGTAATGATATGCGAGTAGGAGAATTGGTTTACATTAGGTTTGTGGGTTACTACATTGGCGATCGCATTCTTGTCCCTGCGAAAGTAAGTCGAACTCTACCTATTAGTAACCAGAGCCACACTTAGTAAAATTCAAACTAATAATTATGAAACCCACTGTTAGCCTCCTGCAAGCCACCAACTATGAATTAGAGGCTCTAGCGATCGCCCTAGAGCAACTTTTAGAACCCCTTGGTGGGATGGCTAGTATTATCAAATCAGGCGATCGGGTGTTGTTAAAACCGAATCTTTTGACTGGTTCTCGCCCCACCAAAGAATGTACAACTCGCCCTGAGATTATTTACTGTGTAGCTAAAATGGTAATTGCCGCTGGGGGTAAACCCTTCTTAGGAGATAGTCCTGCCTTTGGTACAGCTAAGGGAGTGGCTAAAGCTAATGGTTTATTAGCGATCGCCGAGGAATTAAATATCCCCATCGTTGAGTTTCACGGACAGCGTTACCAAACTAATGGCGATCTTAAGCATCTACGTCTAAGT
>JBBQHY010000056.1:0-9549 GCA_038324415.1 Pseudanabaenales cyanobacterium
ACAAATGATTGGACTAACAGCTATAGGTAGAGCAACTATAAATGCTTTGAACTGTAATAGAGAAAGGCTACTATTAATCAGGGCAAGCGATCGCTCAGTAAATAGACATCCACCAATTAATGACCCCATTCAAGTTCTGTAATTCCCCTTAATGATATTCGACAAAACAACTAATGGAAAAAACCCCACGCATTCCAATTCCGAGTGAAGTTAGAAAGTATGTCTTTGAACGCGATCTCTATCTATGTCAAAGTTGCGGCAAAAATCAAACTCAATCAAAGCTCACGGTCGATCATATTATTGCTTTAGCGATCGGAGGAACTAACGACTTAAGCAACTTACAGACTCTATGTTCTAAATGCAATAGACATAAGTATGATAAACCCGATCCAAGATTCCAACGCCGTTACAGTGATTGAGGAGTCTTAAAGATAAGATTTAAGCAAAAAATTTAAAAGGAAAATTAATCTACGTCTAATGAATCCGACTGGCGATCGGAACTAAGAATTAAAGGTACTGTCACAGGGTTGTTGAAAGCATTTTAATTGGATGCAAAGAAAATGAGACTATATTAGATCGTAGACTTCTAAAGAGGTAATCAACAAGTTTGAAAGACTACCCTTAACTGATAATCAACGTTCTGATGCTAAAAGGGATATTCGCATACTTGAAGCAGCATTAGCTACAGTTAAAATTGTGATTTCATTAGATGGCAATACTGCTCGAAAATATTTCACTCGAACTCCTAAAGAAGTTGAAGATCTAAGCGAGTAAAAGATAATTACATACTCCCTTCCCAGTCAAAGATTAGTCTTTTGGGGGTGTGGGGGCTTTGCCCCTTAACCCCATTTAAACTATGTATATTTTTATGGTGGGAAGGGAGTAGATAAATCCTAATATACCTGAAGAAAATGCAATTAAGTGGTTAACAAAAGGAGCAAATCCAGATAGAGAGAGAATAATTGAATTTACTGAGAGCTAATAAGCAATAAAATATGGTCTTTCTAAGACTTATAGTTGAAACAAAGCGATCAATTAGTAGCGATCGCTCAAATCAGGTAAATCATGGGATAATCTATCAAAATTTAATCATCAAACTATGTCAACTACCCCCCAGCCTTGGAGCCAACGTTTTGAAACCGCACTTCATCCTGCGATCGCCCGTTTCAATGCCAGTATTAGTTTTGATATAGCCTTAATTGAATATGACATTACTGGATCGCAAGCTCATGCCAAGATGCTGGGACAAGTTGGGATTATTAGCATAGAAGAGGCTGAAGCGATCGCCACAGGACTAGAGCAAATTCGCCAAGATTATCGCTCAGGAGCATTCGTACCAGGAATCGAAGCCGAGGATGTTCACTTTGCGGTGGAGAAACGCTTAACCGAACTGATTGGAGATACGGGCAAAAAGCTGCATACAGCCAGATCTCGCAATGATCAAGTTGCAACCGATGTCAGATTGTATTTAAGAGAACAAATTACTTTAATTAAATCCGATCTTCGCACTTGGCAAATAGCAATTGTGACTCAAGCTGAACGAAATATTGACACCTTAATTCCTGGCTATACCCACCTACAGAGAGCGCAGCCCGTGAGTTTGGCGCACCATCTTCTCGCCTACTTTGAGATGTCACAAAGGGATTACCAACGGCTATGCGAAATTTATCAACGGGTTAATATTTGCCCATTGGGTTCTGGGGCATTGGCAGGGACACCGCATCCTATTAATCGGGCTTTGAGTGCCGAATATCTAAACTTTGATTCGGTCGGAAATAATAGTCTAGATGGTGTGTCCGATCGGGATTTTGTGGTGGAGTTTCTGAATGCTGCGAGTTTGATTATGGTTCATCTGAGTCGCTTTTCTGAAGAGATTATCCTTTGGGCATCTCAGGAGTTCAGTTTTGTCGGTTTAAGCGATCGCATTAGTACTGGCTCTAGCATCATGCCCCAAAAGAAAAATCCCGATGTTCCTGAATTAGTGCGGGGCAAAACTGGGAGAGTGTTTGGACATTTACAGGGAATGTTGACTCTTCTGAAAGGGCTACCTTTGGCATATAACAAAGATATGCAGGAGGATAAAGAAGCGATTTTTGATACTGTCACAACGGTACGAGTTTGCTTGGAAGCGATGACTATTTTGCTGACTGAAGGCATCGAATTCAAAACCGCTAGACTAGCTCAAGCTGTAACTGAAGATTTTTCCAATACTACAGATGTCGCTGATTATCTGGCAACCAAGGGAATTCCGTTCCGTGAGGCATATAATCTTGTTGGTAAATTAGTAAAAACCTGTACAAGTGAAGGAATTCTCTTAAAGGATTTATCTCTGGAACGTTGGCAAGAATTCCATCCTATGTTTGAGGCGGATATTAAAGATGCGATCGCCCCAACTCAAGTGGTAAATGTGCGTAATAGTTATGGTGGAACAGGGTTTGAACAAGTTAGGCTACAGGTGGCAGCAGCTAAGTCTGTAATCGCTCTTTAATCGGCTAGATGCTCAGAAATTTTATCACTCAATGCTCTTAGGTTTGCCTAGAGTTTGCAACAACACCTATAAAATAATTGAGTCTTAACCTTCTATATTTAACTAAATGTTTACAAAAAGCGAATACTTAAGCTTTAATCCTGAACTTTGTCGTAATGAGACAGAAGTTGAAAGTAAACTTATAGTTCAATACTTACTACCCCAGTTAGGCTATCCTCCTGAGACTTGGCATCAAGAAGTTAGTTTTGGTAGCATCCGTTTAGATTTTTTAGCCTTTGCCACTCAGATAATCCCATTTACTCTAAGTGCTGATTTTCCGTTGAGTATTGTTTTAGAGGCTAAACATCCCAGAGAAAATCTAGACAATCACATTAGAAGGCTAAAGCGTTATTTAGTGAGTCTTAATGTTCGATATGGGCTTTTAACAAACGGTAAGTTACTAAGGATTTACGAGCGGGGAAATGATAATATTCTCCTAAAATATCAATGTAGAGGGGCAGAAATAAATCTTAAAATTGCCGAAATCAGAGATATTCTAGGCAGAGATAACTTAATAAGCTTTACACCCCCATATCAAACACGTCCGCCAGAACAAAAATTTGATAAACAAAGTTCCTTAGAAAAAAGAGAAAAAACAGTGAAAACAATTGCGGTATATCACAACAAAGGCGGAGTTGGTAAAACAACAACTGTCGTTAACTTGGCAGCAGCAATTAGCAAAAAAGGTATACGAGTTTTAGTAATTGATCTTGATAGTCAAGCTAATACTACCTTTGCGACTGGGCTAGTTAAATTTGAAGATGAAGAGTTTGACGATATTAAGGAATCAAATATTCTTCAAGTATTAATGTCAGAAGATTTTGATAGTATCAATGAAGTAGCGAGAAAATCAAATTTTTGCAGTCCGTCTATTGATGTTGTTCCTGCTCATATCAGCTTAATGGATGCTGAGAACGATTTAAATTCCCTAGACTTTAGTAGAATGATCTTGATAGATAAGTTGGTTCAAGTTGAAGAAAAATATGATGTGGTTATTATTGATACACCTCCATCTCTAAATCTTTATTCAAGAATTGCCTTAATTGCCTGTGACTATTTAATAATTCCTTCAGACCTAAAACCTTTTGCCAACCAAGGTTTAATAAATGTCAAAGAATTTATAAAGAAAATTAATGGATTTAGAAAACAAATAAAGAAGAAACCAATTGAAGTATTAGGAGTATTGGCAAATAAAATATCTACAAATGCTAAGTTTGTGAAATATACATTACCTGAAAGATTAGAAAGAATTCCTAAAAAATATGAATTAAATGTTATGAATTCCATTATCTATGATCGAGAAGATTTGGCTAAATGTGCTGAACTAACACAAAGTTACGGCAACATTGACATTTCAGATCCCAAATCTATATTTGATTTTAAACCAGATTCACAAGCTGCTCAGGAGTTTGAACAATTAGCAGATGAAGTTCTAAGAGTAATAGGAATAATTGAATGAAATTATCTACCTCACTTGTCCCTGTAAAAAAAATTACTTCTTTAGCTAAGAAAGCTGACTTCAACGCCCAAAATGTTGAAAAGTTAGCATTGCAAATCTTAAATGCAGAGGGTATTATCAGCCCTTTAATTCTAAGAAGAACTAGTTTAGAATCATATGAGATAATTGATGGTGATTTTGAATATTTTGCTGCATTAAGAGCTAAGGATATTAATCCCCGCAAAGGTGAGTTAATATCTGCATTTATATTAGACTCTGATGATCCTGAAAAAAGTTCAGCTATTGAAGCACAAGTAGAGCTACTTAGAAAGTCAGAGTCAGTATCTAAAATTCCTCCCGAATCTCAAACAGTAATTGTAAATGATGTTTCCCCTTACGTAATCTTTAGGCTACAAGAGATAGAGAAAGCAATTAACAAAATGGTTCGCATTGAATCTTTGGATGAGATTCCTAATAAAATTCAAAGGGAGACTAATAATACTTCAGATGAGATAATTACACGCTTAGAGAGAATCGAAAAATCAATTGATATTTTCCCAACTGATGATTTCATAAATAAGATTGGCAATATACTTGAGAAAATAATTAAGGATACATTAACAGAGCTTTATAAGAAAAAACTTGATGATAATGAACCAAATTTACCTGAAATTATTGAATCACCAGCTCCAGTTAATTTAAAGAGTGCAACAAGAGATGAGATTTTTGATCGTCTTAGTTATTTATCAACAAAAAATATTCAAGGTTTTGGTGCGGTTGATTCTGATATATCTTCCGACATTATATTCAATGCCATAAAATCAAATTGGAAAGATTTAAAACCTATTACAAAACTCAGATGTGGAATTGGTAGTACCAAAATTTCAACTCTAAATACTGTATTTACTTTGTAATTTTAAGAGCAACTCTTTAACCATAGCTTTAGAAAAATAAAACCCATGCCTCAATTACCCCCCATCGGTGCAGTTATTGAATCAGAAGTGTTATTAAACCGCTTAAAATATCAAGGACGAAAATATACATACCGAGTCGATCGCCTAAAATTACCCAACGGCAAAATCGGTGACTATGAATACATCCAACATCCTGGTGCAGGGGTAGCAGTTCCCATTACGGCAGAAGGTAAATTCGTTTTAGTCAAGCAATATCGGTTTGCCATTTCTCGCTATATCCTCGAATTCCCCGCAGGCACTTTAGAAGAAAACGAAGACCCCGCCGATACCATTAAACGAGAGCTAGAAGAAGAAACAGGTTTTCGTGGACACACATGGCAAAATTTAGGTTCCTTTTTCCTCTGCCCTGGCTATTCCGATGAAATTATCCATGCCTATTTAACAACGGATTTAGAAAAATTAGAACATCCTCCTAGTGGTGATGAAGATGAAGAGATAGAAGTGGTTTTGTGCGATCGCTCTGAACTAGAACAAATGTTTAACACAAATAATGGTGACACTCTGCTAGATGCCAAATCCGTCACAGCGTTTTATTTAGCTCTCCAATATCTAGATAACCTTTAACAAATAATTATGGATTTTAGCCAAGTTCACATTTGCGTCATTTTAGGCACCCGCCCCGAAGCAATCAAACTCGCCCCCGTCATTCAAATCCTGCGTCCCGTATTTAAAACGACCGTAATTTTGACAGGGCAACACAAGGAAATGGTAGCTCAAGTCATGGATTTATTTGACCTCCAGAGCGATCGCAACCTTGAGATCATGAAGCCCAAACAAACCCTCACCCAAATTACCTGCGGCACCCTCGAAGGCTTAGAACAGGTATTTACCGAAATCCAGCCCGATCTAGTTCTCGTCCAAGGTGATACTACCACTGCTTTTGCTGCTGCCCTTGCCGCTTTTTATCATCGTATTCCCATTGGTCACGTCGAAGCAGGTTTACGCACCGATGATTTATTTAATCCCTATCCCGAAGAAGCAAATCGCCGTCTAGTTTCCCAAATCGCCCAACTGCATTTTGCGCCCACGATCGCCTCTGTAGAAAATCTCGAACGGGATGGAGTCAGAGGTGGAATTTATCACACAGGTAATACCGTCATAGATGCTTTGTTGTATGTATCAGAGCGATCGCCAAAATGTAATATTCCAAACCTAGATTGGGATAAAAATCGGGTAATTCTTGCCACCGTCCACCGCCGAGAGAACTGGGGAGAGCCCCTAACCCAAATTGCCAAAGCATGGCTAGAAATCTTAGCTAAATTTCCTGATGTGTCCTTAGTTTTACCTTTACATCTCAATCCTGTAGTCCGAGAACCGCTCAAAGTTTTACTAGGTAATCATCCTCGCATCTTCCTCACCGAACCCTTGGATTATGCCCAACTCGTAGGAGCCATGCAGCGTTGCTATTTAATCATGAGTGACTCAGGCGGCATTCAGGAAGAAGCTCCTAGCCTTGGTAAGCCAGTTCTTGTGCTTAGGGAGAATACCGAACGCCCCGAAGCGATCGCCGCTGGAACCGCTAAATTAGTGGGAGTTGAAACCGCAGGTATTGTTACCGCCGCCTCGGAAATTTTGGAAAATTCTACTCTTTATCAAACTATGGCAAGCATTGCTAATCCCTTTGGGGACGGGCAGGCAAGTAAACGCATATTAGAAAATCTTCAAGATTATTTAGTCGCTATGAGTTTTTTGTAAACTTATTTACTCCCTTCCCACCATAGAAATATACTTTGACAACTTTTTTTACCTCTTTTTGTTATATTATAAGATATCAAATGGGTTCTATACCTTAGAAGATATCCTTTTACGGCTTGAGCAAAAGATCGATAAATTGGATCAAAGGATTGACAAAGTGAGCAAAAGATGATCAGACAGTTTGTTGAAGTTAATCAAAAGATCGACAGACAGTTTTCTGATATCAATCAAAAGATGGACAGGAAGTTTGGTGAAGTTAATGATCGCCTAACTAAGTTAGAAATTGGACAAGCGCAACTTTCGGGAGAAATTAAAGCTCTTGACGAGAAATTATCTGGAGAGATCAAAGCTCTAGGCGAAAAGCTATCGGGGGAAATTAAAGCCCTAGATGAAAAGTTTTCAGGTGAAATTAAAACCCTTGATCTAAAAGTAAATGGTATTGATAAACGTTTAGATAATCAAGAATTTTTGAATCGTGGAGTTTCTGTCGCTGTAATTGCAGCCCCGATCGGCGGAGCAATTAAGCTATTTGATATTCTTCCTAGAAATTAAAGGTTAGTTTTTGCATATAGTTAGTTAAAAGACTTTACTTAGCATGAACTGAGCTATGATAATTTGATATTTTTTTGACCAAGAACTCATGACTAACTTGAAAGGGCGTGACTTACTCAGTTTGGCAGATTTACAGACTTCGGAAATTCTAGAACTTTTAGATTTAGCAATGCAATTAAAAACGGGTAAGTTGCAGCCTAGTTTTGAGCGTAAGACCTTGGGTTTATTATTTCGTAAAGCATCAACTCGCACCAGAGTTAGCTTTTCTGTGGCAATGCATCAGCTAGGTGGTCATGTGATTGATTTACTCCCTAGTACCACCCAAGTTGGCAGAGGTGAACCTGTAGAAGATACAGCTAGGGTATTAGATCGCTATGTTGATGCTTTAGCGGTGCGTACCTTTGCTCAGTCCGAGTTAGAAACCTTTGCTAATTACTGCAACATTCCGATTATTAATGCCCTTAGCGATCGCGAACATCCTTGTCAAGCTTTAGCCGATTTATTAACAATTATAGAGAATTTTGGTGATTTAAAGGGTTTAACTTTAACTTACTTTGGTGATGGCAATAATATGGCTCATTCCCTGATGTTGGGCTGTGCTTTGGTAGGTATGAATGTGAGAATTGCCTCCCCTGTTGGATTTATGCCTAGTCCAGAGATCGTGACCCAAACTAAAAAAATTGCTGATGGTAAGTCTGAGGTTTTAGTTACCAATGATCCCCACCTTGCGGCGAAGGGAGCGCAGGTAGTTTATACCGATGTCTGGGCAAGTATGGGGCAGGAAGAAGAAGCTGACGATCGCATTCCCTTATTTCAACCCTTTCAATTAAATTCAGAATTAATGGCATTGGCAGATCCTAAAGCGATCGTTCTCCATTGTTTACCTGCTCACCGTGGCGAAGAAATTACGTCAGAAGTCCTCGAATGAAATCAGTCCAAAGTTTGGGACGAAGCTGAAAATCGCCTCCATGCTCAAAAGGCTTTATTAGTTAGTATTTTGTGAAGCTTGATTTGGCCAAAACATTTACTAATATTCAAATTTTGCATAGATAACGGGAGGCTATAGATAATTACTTATGTATTTAATTTAAAGCTCTTCGATATGTTGGCACTCGAAGAGCTTCATACATTTGTAGGGTATAAAAAATATCATTCGACTATCCTTCGATAAGATCAGGAAGCATGGACGGTAATTAATCACTTTTGTGAAGGGATATTAGCTTGGGTATTAGAAGATAAAAGTGGTACAACCTTTGAGCTCTTATGGTTATTGATTAAGGTATGGCAATACTACTTCTGGTTTATAAATGGATATTATGTTTACAAAAGATATATTAATACGGAAGATCAAATTATCTGTAAAACCTGCATGGTAAGAGTTGCATGAGAGAATACAATACTTAGGCATTATATTGCTAGACTCTATCGTGCTACCTTATATTATTTCAAATCAGAAGAAATATTAAGGCTTACAATTCGATTGGTAATTTACTAACTAAAGCATAAATCTATCCCCTCTTTTACTTTTTATTCATCCTTCAATTGTTCAACGTTGGGAAGGGAGTATAGCAAAGATTTTATTCTCATAGAAGATGATGTGTCTGTTTTAAAGAGCAAAAAGTTTCGCCACGATGTTGATCTGATCATAGGAAGGAACTCCATAAATCAAATAGATAAAACGATTTATTTTTCAGAATCCATTGCCAATAGTGGGCGAGGAGAATATCAAATCAAAAACCAGTTGACCCCAGTTATCACTTCGACAAATTTATCGTGACACGGTATAACAATTCTGGTACGGCGGACTACTACTCCATTCCCATCATAGAAATATACACAGTTTAAATGGGGTTAAGGGGCAAAGCCCCTTCGTGGGGGCGCAGCCCCCACACCCCCAAAAGACTAATCTTTGACTGGGAAGGGAGTAGCTTCTATTTTTAGAATACCTATTGGTTAATCTTTAATTTCTTGATGATAGTTTTGCTGGCACTAATTTTCTAACTTTAGCCCAGCTAAACTCATGGATCAGTACATAGGAGCAGGGAATTAGGAACAGGGTTAGAACTGTGGCAAGAGCTAAACCAGAGAAAATCACAATCCCAAGGGGTTGCAAGAACTCGCCGCCGTCGCCGCCGCCTAGAGCTAATGGAAAAGCACCAACTACCGTCGTAATCGTGGTCATCAGAATCGGGCGTAAACGGGTGGGCGCAGCTTGTAGCATCGCCTGAATGCGACTACATTTCTGTTCCTCTCGCAATTGATTTGCTAGTTCCACCAGCACGATCGCATTATTAACAACGATCCCAATTAGCAAGATCACACCGATAACTACCATCACATTAATCGAGCTATTGGTGACGTAG
>JBBQHY010000057.1:0-9484 GCA_038324415.1 Pseudanabaenales cyanobacterium
AAGAAGTCTTAGTTTGTATGCTTTGTGGCGATCGCTTATTTCATGGGTATGCGATCGCTACTACATCACCAGAAGATACTTGTTTAGGTTGAGAGAAAGATTCAATAGTCAAGACTTCGGGTAGATCAGATTTATCTTGAATTACGCTGAGGTCAAACCAGAAAGTTGTCCCAACCCCTAACTCACTCTGGACATGAACTCGACTGTGATGTTTTTCGACAATATTCCGAACAATAGATAAGCCTAGACCCGTACCTTCAAGGGTATGCACCTTATTCTCAATCCGAAAAAAGCGATCAAATATCCGTTTTTGATCTTCAGGTGAAATTCCCGAACCCGTATCACTGACCTCCACCCGCACCCGATTAATTAAATGACGGGGATTATTAGGATTCGGCTCTTGGTGATTATACGCCCTGATTTTTACCATACCTCCTGAACTTGTAAATTTCAAAGCATTACCCACCAGATTTCCTAAGACCTGTAGCAACAAATCGTAGTTTCCCCATGCAGGCATTGTATCTAGATGGATTTCTTTTTGCAGCTCTATACCTTTATCACGAGCATTCAGTTGATAGGTTCTTAAGGTTTGCTCAATAGGTTGATGTAAATCCGTAGCATCAAATCGATACTGACGGGCAGACTCTAGGCGAGATAGGTCTAAGACATCATTTACCAGACGAGTCAGGCGATCGGTTTCGCGGTTCGCAGTGTCTAAAAATTCATGTTTCTGTTCATCACTCAGTTCGTCCCCATATTCATAAAGAGTCTCAATAAATGACTTGATGTTAAATAATGGAGTTCGCAATTCATGGCTGACATTACTAATAAATCGGCTTTGAGCAGCATTTAATTCTACTTCGCGGGTGATATCCTGCACAGTCATCGCTATACCTTTAATCGTATTACTAGCACTTAAAACACTCATGATTAGAAATCGTAACGATGTTTCGCCTGATTCCGATGCCGTTGTAATCCGAAATTCTGCACCTTCACGCTCACCTTTGACAATCTCCGTCAAGGGCATACTAAGTTCAGTATTTACAGCCTTAGGCAGAATAGTCATAATATCTATACCGATCGCAGATTTGTCTTGCCATTGCAAAATTTTGATTGCTGCAGGATTTGCTAAAATCACCTTCAAATCTGAGTCTAAAAGAATAGCCCCATCGGCGATCGCCGAAACTAAAGCCTCTAATTTAGCTTTTTCCGCAGTCAGTTCTTCAATATTTTGCTCTTCATAGCTCTCTAAGCGCTTTGCCATCTCATTAAAACTACGAATTAGTTCTCCCAATTCCCCACCAAATGGTAAATCTATCCGTTGTTTGAAGTTCCCACTGGCTATGCTTTGAACCCCTGTTACTAATTCTTTAATGGGGCGAGTAATTGTGACCACATTGGAAGCTGCGCCCAAAATTACCATCATCCAAATTGAGACAAATACGGCTGTAGTTACATCTAGGGTCAAGGAAGAAGAAGCTACTGCTGTCGGATTTGGATTAGTTCCGATCGCTAAAATTCCTAAATCCTCACCTTCATGATCCAAATGCACAAAAACATCTGTAACTTCGCCTTGGGGAGTGTTGTGCTGCTTTACCCAAGTTGAATCGGTATTACCAAGGGGAGTCTGTGGCAACTGAATCCTTCGCCTCAAGCTCAGAGAATTTTGGACTTCGCTTACAGAAAACGGAATCCCGTAGTAAATATCGCCATCGGGATCGGCATACAGAATATACCGAACACTGGAACTGCTATCAAAAAATTTTTTAGAGAGTCTTGCGACTTCATCACGATCGCCTTGAGCCACAAGAGGAGAAACATTAGCCGCTAAAAGTAAAGCTAAATCTCTGCCAAACCTAGTGTCACTTATCCTAGCATCGGTTTGAATATCGTTGACTGCCCAAAATGTCACCCCACTCATTAATATAGATACCATCAAAGTTACCAACGCCATCAGTTTGGTTTGGAGTGTAAACTCTGACCACCATCGTCGAATTGTTGCTAAAGCTGCCAAAACAGGTTCCATATCATAGCTATTTTTTGTCTCTAAATCTTACTACATCGGTCTAGTTTGCAGCTCTAGTTCCCTTTATTTACTCTTAGCTGTCCACAGGCGGCATCTGCTTCTAAACCCCTAGTTCGGCGGATACTGACGGTAATATTAGCGGCGGCTAGAACATCAGCAAAGGCTTGAATTGCTCTGGCTGTGGGGCGATGGTAGTCAGCATCCTTGATGGGGTTGTAGGGAATTAGGTTGACATGACTTTGCCAGCCCCTGATCAGGGAAGCTAACTCCTTAGCTTGGTTTTGGGAATCATTCACTCCAGCCAAAAGTGTATACTCAAAGCTAATGCGTCGCCCCGTAATATTTACATACTCTCGGCAATCTCTGAGTAGGGTTTCAATGGGATAGCGATCAGCAGAGGGAATTAGACTTTGGCGTAGTTCTTGATTAGGGGCGTGTAAGCTCACGGCAAGGGTACATTGCAAATGGTGCTCGGCAAGCTTGAGAATTTGATTGGGAATACCCACGGTTGATATGGTGATCATGCGTTGCCCAATGCCCACATCTTGATTGAGAACAGCGATCGCCCCAAGGACATTTTCCGTATTCAAGAGTGGTTCCCCCATCCCCATAAATACTAAATGGCTCACCCGCCTTCCCATATCTTCTTGTACAGTCAGAACTTGATCAATAATTTCGTGTTTAGCTAAGTTGCGCTCAAACCCCCCCTTGCCTGTGGCACAAAAATCACAAGCCATGGGACAGCCAACTTGACTAGAAATACACACCGTTAATCTTTGGCTACTAGGAATACCAACGGTTTCAACGATTGCTCCATCAGCTAATTTCAATAAATATTTAACAGTACCATCGGGGGTAGGATGACGGTAGTGAACTTCTGATCTACCGAGGTTAATAGCCTGTTGAGCAATTTGTTCGCGCCAACTCTTTGGAAAAACCGTAATTTCATCTAGGGAATGTATGCCTTTGTGGTACAACCAATCATAAAGTTGTTTACCTCGATAGCGGGGCTGTCCCTGATCTACCATCCATTCAGATAATTCCGCCTCAGATTGCCCCAAAAGAGTAAAATTTTTGGCATTGCGATCAGGTAACATAGCTTTTGGTAGTGAGAGCATTATTTGATTTTGTGTCTCTTAAAGACTAACATTACTGCACTTATAACTGCGCATTAAATAAATTGCAGACTAAGTCCTAGATATCTAGGAAGTCAGATATTTGGGAGTTTATAGCCTAATTCAATCATGAAAGATAAATCATCAAAACCTCAAGTTCCTAAGCCCGAAGATGAGGAGGGCAATTTTCCCGATCATGGTATTTGGGAAGAGTCAGCTTTAGTTAATCAAGAATGGCGAGATGCCCCCATAGATAAAAATGAAGTGGGGATTTGGGATCAGTCTCCTTTAGCTAATCAAGAATGGCAGGATGTCCACATAGATGAAGATGAAGTAGAGATTTGGGATCAGGCTCCTTTAGTTGAGCAAGTTTGGCAGGATGCCCCCATAGATGAGAATGAAAGTGGAATCTGGGCTCAAACCCCAATTAGTGAATCCGAGTGGAAAGATGCGCCAAATCAGGAGGAGACCGAAGAAAAAATTGAAGATGGTATGGTTTTTCTCCCCGAGGTAGTTGAAAGTCAGTATTATCAGCTTATACCTTTGATTGGCTATGGTTTTTTGGGATTATGGATTTTCGATCAAATTGGCCTTATCTTTCCGCTTAAAATTGCTGAACCAGCATGGATTGTGGAAACCCTAGGGCAAGTTAGTGAACGTATTCCTACTGTGTGGATTGGCTTACTTTTAGTGTTTTTTCGGCGGCAGGGTTACACTCGGAAATGGGAAGTTGGGATATTAAAATTTTTATCTTGGCTCAGTTTGGTTTTGGCAATCATCTACTTACTAATGACCCCAATGCTAATTGGCAATACTGTGCGGGTATATCGGCTCATCGATACGCAAATTGAGGCTAAGTCATCTCAGCAGGTGCAAAAACTTAAAAGTGCTATGGATCAAATTAAGCAAACCAAAGAACAGGATATTTCGACTTATTTGCAGTATCGTAATAATCAACAAATCAATACTCAGGGGCTTACCCCAAGCCAATTTAAGGAGAGTCTACTCTTACAGGCAGACAAAAATTTGAGTGAGCTTCAAGCTAATACTCAATCTTTTAAGGATAGCCAGCTTGGTGACTTAATTAAAAAAACCATAAAATGGACTTTTGGAAACCTTGTGTCGGCACTTATTTGCTTTTGGATTTGGTACCGGACAGGTTGGACAAGGATTAAGAATTTAGAACTAGATAATAAATTATGAATACAATTTTTAAGGACTTCCCCATTCGTAGCCTAATTACAGATTCTAGGGCATATCTATTTGCGATCGCTTTTGTATTAGCTGTGATGCGAATTATAGTAGCCTCGAGAGTTTTAATTGATGAGGATCCATTTATTGAGGCTCTATCTTTGGGCTGTATTTTATTTTTACTTTGGAAAAAAAGGAATTCTCTTAAACTTGAAAGTAGCTTATTTGCCAGTATTTTAGGAGTATTTTTAATATTTCTCATGGTGTTTAAGAGCTTATCTATATTTTGGTTTGAGGCAAACTTAATTCGGATTGCTACGTTGGGAGCAGCGATCGGATTTTGCCTATTAGCTTCAGGGTTTAAGGGCATAAAGCAGTATGCCGCCGAATTGGTGATTGTGGTTATGCTTTGTATTCCCACGGGTATGATTTTTGCTCGAACCTTAAAATTTGTAGACTTTCCCCTTTTAACTGCCAAGGTCGGCAACCTTATTCTCTGGTACTTAGGATTTCAATCTAGTCGGCAGGGCGTAAATATTTTTCTACCAAATGGTGGAGTAGAGGTAATTCTTTTTTGTACAGGTTTGAGTTCGTCAATTGTCATGTTTAGGCTTTCAGTTTTATGTATGGCAGTGTTCTTAAAAAGCTGGACAAGCAGAATCCTGATCGGGGTAAGTTCGGTTTTGATTGGCTTCTTTTTAGGAGCTTTTAGGGTGGTATTAATGGCAATAGTAGTATCTGACAAACCTACCTTTGACTTTTGGCATGGATATCAAGGCAGTCAAATTTTCTCCACCATTGGCATACTCTTGTTTGGAGTATTGGCAAACTACTTGATTAACAGACCTGAACCTAAATTTGAGGAATCATGAGTCAATATACTAATCTCTTGACTAAGCGGCAAATTTTTCTAGCTGTAAGTTTATTTGGCTTACTTTTAGCAGTTTTAAAACTGGGGTTAGATCCCAAGGCAGCTAATCGTCAACCTGCAAATTTTAGCTTTCCCCAGTCTGTGCAAATTCCTAATTGGCAGTTGACGGGTGGAACTGAGATCGCCCCTGAAAATCCTAAGCTAGAGGAGTTCTCTTTAGATATTTATGAATATCAGTTCACCAAAGATCTAAATAGCAAAGATCAAAATCCGAAATCTTTAAATATTGGTATGTACTATACCCCTGGGACTAGAGGCGAATCAACAATTTTTTTTGCAAAGCAATTTAAGATTAATTCTGCAATTACTCCTATTCCCCAAACCTATAAAGGTAATAATGAGACTGGATACTATAGTCTAATTAGCCATCAAGGGCGATCGCATTTAGTTTCCTGTATTAATCCCCGTGGTACCAGTACTGTAACTTCCCAACAGTTTTTAGCTAACCGTAATCAGTATGATTTCCAATTCGACCGCCTTATCTCCACATTTTTAGGGCAAGAAGCAATTAGGGATAATAGATGTCTATGGGTTGATATTTCCATGGCTGAGGATCCTAAGATTGCTTACCCAATATTAGAGAAAGCTTGGACAGCTTGGTACCCTTATTGGCAAGATAAATTTCCTCAGTATTAGTTAACTAGTAATAGCAATTTCCAATCATCAAGCTACAAATGATATAAAAGGTGGAGAGGGATTGAGAGAAATAATGGCAGGAGTATAGAGAAATTAGAAATCAAAGAAAGCGTAGAAGAGCTAAAACAACTGTTAAGAGTAAATATTAAGAGTAAAAAAGACTGGGTCAAATAAGGGCATAATCTTGTTGATCCCTGTAACTATTTATTGATTCGGAAAAGATTAAGCTAAATAATTTGAAAGCTCCTGACCTAAAAACTGCTCACTATAAAAGCTAAAATAACTATCAACGCTAGTAAACTAATATCTAATTTATATCTATGAACCCGATTCTCCAAACCAAAATTGAAGGGCAAGTTAACAACAATAAAATCATGATTTACATGAAAGGCACTCCTAATGCCCCCCAATGTGGATTTTCTGCTGCTACAGTCCAAATCTTTAAGTCTTTTGGTGTCCCATTTGAGACTGCAGATATTCTTCAAGATCCTGAACTGCGTCAAGGCATCAAAGAATTCTCTAACTGGCCTACCATTCCTCAGATCTATATTGGCGGCGAGTTTGTTGGTGGTTGCGATATTGTGATGGAAATGCATAATCGTGGTGAAATCGAGCCCATGGTAAGAGCTGTAATCAATTCTTAGTCTCCTCAATAACCCCTATATTTGAAACCTAAAATTTGTGTAATTTTATTTAGTTCCTTAACTCAAAATTCACCTCTAATTCAACTAATATGATAAGATTTTTCAAGTGCAATGCTAATCAAATAGGGCATGAGCGATAAATCATTAAAACTTAAAATTTCTATCCCTCCAGTTGAGGGCATTGAGGATATACCAATTGCGGCGGTAGAGTTACTGGCGCAAAAGATGGGATTCGATGCAAATAGGGTGCAGGATATAGTCCAGGCACTCACAGAAGCTTGCGTCAACTCAATCCTCTATAGTACTAGTGAGGATGATATTGAAGTTTTAGTTACAGCTCTGCATGGTGGTTTGGTGCTAGAGGTTCGAGACCATGGACCAGGGTTTAATCCTGATGATGTACCTTCTCCAGATTTTGACCTGATCTCACAAATCGGGGTTAAAAATGGCGGTTTTGGTATACATATGATTAAATCTCTTGTTGACAAGGTGGAAATTGAATCTTCGGCAAGTGGAACTACGATCCGTATGAGTACTTTTCTTAAAAATTCCGACTTAAATCCAGTAGCATCTTAATCATGACTCATTCTTCTTTTCTCCAAGACGAACTTAAGATTTCTGAACATCTAGATGGAGATAATGCCATCTTGAAGTTGAATGGCGCTTTAAGCGTGACAACTGTTCCTTATTTTCGCCAATCAGTGCAGCCATACCTAGAAAGAGGTCTTGGCGTGATTGTACTTGACTTTGAAGGAGTAACCAAAATTGTGAGTCGTGGAGTTGGGGCGGCTATTGATATGGCAGTCCAAGCTAAAAAGCAAGGTACTAAGCTCCGCCTTGAAAAGATTGGAAAATATGCTCGATCGCTTTACATCCAAGGTGTCCATCTTGTTGCCGACGTTCCAGAATTAGAAGGCTTCGAACCATAGGTATATTCATAATTAGTATTGATCATTAACCTTTAGACCTTAATGTAAAAAGGTTTCAGGGATTTTTATTTTAATTAAAGATCAAAGCTTTCATTTCCCTAACGGCTCTGTCTAATCCCACTAAGGCACTACGACTAATGATACTATGCCCAATATTTAACTCTTCCATGCCTGAGATTTGGGCGATCGCTTTAGTATTCCAATAGGTTAAGCCATGCCCAGCATTTACTCGTAATCCTAAACTAATAGCTAATTCAGTACCTAAGATTAAAAATTCTAGCTCTTGTTTTAACTGGTCTTCAGTACGAGCGTTGGCGTAGGTTCCTGTATGTAGTTCTACAAACTTGGCTCCCGTCTGCTCTGATGCCTTAAGTTGAGATGGATCAGCATCTACAAATAAGCTCACAGGAATATCTGCAATTTGCAACTCTTCGACAAACTTTGTTAGGCGATCACCCAGTCCAGCTACATCTAATCCGCCCTCTGTAGTAACTTCCTCTCTTTTTTCAGGAACAAGAGTAACGTAATCAGGTTTAATCTCAAGGGCGATCGCTACCATTTCTGCTGTCGCCGCCATCTCTAAGTTCAGGTGAGTTCGTACAGTTTGCCGCAAAATCTTGACATCACGGTCTTGAATGTGCCGCCGATCTTCTCGAAGGTGGACTGTAATCCCATCAGCACCTGCCAGTTCTGCAATTACGGCTGCGGCGATTGGATCTGGCTCTGTGCCTCTGCGAGCTTGGCGAATTGTGGCAATGTGGTCAATATTAACGCCAAGGGTAGGAGCCATAAAAGGTTTTTTAGATGGATGATTAAGGATGGGTGACCTGGGATTCGAACCCAGAACCAACGGATTAAGAGTCCGATGCGCTACCGTTGCGCTAGTCACCCTTGGTATTTAGATTATTTTCAAAAATAGATTCTTAACATATCATACTTTTTAGTCCTAGTCTCCCCTATGATTTTGATCGTTTTTTAGTCCAATCTTTTGCCCGTATTTTTGTAAACCTTTAACAATTTTGTAAATCTCAGGTAATCGTCTGAATAATGCTGCAGCTCTGATAAAAGTTTTGGCATCGATCGCGGGCGCACCTAATATTTGTAAATTTGCCCCCAAATCTTGCCCTACTCCTGACTGGGCACCAACTACAGTGCGATCGCCCACCTTAATATGATTGGATATACCAACTTGCCCCGCCAAAATAACATTTTTTCCAAGCTTTACTCCTCCTGCCAGCCCCGATTGCCCTGCCATCAAGCAATTTTCTTCCAATCGACAACCATGTCCAATTTGCACTAGGTTATCAATTTTTGAACCCTTGCCAATACAGGTATCTCCCACTGCTCCTCGATCAATTGCCGCATTACATCCAACTTCCACATGATCTTCAAGGATAGTTTTACCGACCTGTTGCATTTTTGCCCATGTGCCATCGCTACTCGGTACAAACCCAAATCCTTCCGCTCCGATCGCTGCACCACTATGAATTACACAATTTTTACCAATCTCGCTCCGTTCGTGGATTACACAATTGGCATGGAGAACTGTGCGATCGCGAATGATAACCTCCTCGTAGATCGTGACATTAGCATGGATAATCACGCTATTTCCAATTTTAGAGCCTGAACCAATTACCACATGGGGCGCAATAAAAACATCTTCACCAATTTCGACATTCTCACCAATTACAGCCGAGGGATGAATACTAGGTTTATAAACTCTGGGCGGATAAAACAAAGCGATCGCCCTTGCAAATAGAAGTCGAGGCTGGGGTACGGATATATATGGGATTTTTAAGGAGTGAACTAGTTCCAAAACTTCGGTATCAGTATTTACAAATAATGCTCCCTCCTTGGTTTCTGCTAACTGTGAGAAAAAGCGACTATTTTCTAAAAAACCTAAATCCTTGGGCTGTGCATCCAAAATAGTCGAAACCCCAGAAATTTCTGGATCTCCATAATCAAGTATGAAGTCTTGACCCAAAGCTGCAATTAGTTCACTAAATTTCATT
>JBBQHY010000058.1:0-9467 GCA_038324415.1 Pseudanabaenales cyanobacterium
CTCTTGATATAAAATCCTAGCTATGGATTCTACATTCATGTCAATCTCTGCTTGGCTTTCAGGTGTCATGACTTTTCTCTTTTTTTGTCCGATTTTATGCCATTATCACACATCAGCAAAAGTGGGACGCTCCCCAAATTTATGACTACAACTCCAACAACTTTAACCTACACGCTTGAGGAATTCCTCTCTCGGTTTGAGCAAAAGATTGATAGACAATTTGCTGAAGTTAATCAAAAGTTTGCTGAAGTCAATCAGAAACTAGAAAAGATCGACGATCGCCTAACTAAACTAGAAATTTGGCAAGAAAGACTATCAGGTGAGATTAAAGCTTTAGATGAGAAACTTTCAGGTGAGATTAAAGCATTAGACGAGAAACTCTCAGGTGAGATTAGAGCTCTAGATGAAAGGCTTTCAGGTGAGATTAGAGCTTTAGATGAAAAGTTTACAGGTGAAATCAAAACCCTAGGCGAAAAAGTGAGCGGTATTGATAAACGCCTAGATAATCAAGAATTTATCAATCGGGGGATTTTAGTATCGGTGATTATTGCTTTGATCGGAGGAGCAGCCAAGTTATATGACATACTCCCCAAATAAAACTTAGAGCGTTAAAAATATCTGATTTGATCATCCTCACTGCTTCAAAAGCTTGAAATATTAAAGAAGCCGTAAAAACTTCTTTTTCCCAACTTGTAAGACTTTGCCAGACAGTTCTGAGCAGGATCCAAAACTGAACTCAGGGTTCTGGATTTTTTCACCCTCTAAGCGCACGGCTCCGTTGTTAATTTGGCTCAGGCTTTCACTATTGCTTTTACACAATCCACTAGCCTTGAGCAGATAAAATAAAGGCACAGGAAAGGTGATAGGACTAAGATCAAACTCTGGAATCTCACCGAGGTCGGTGGTATTGCCAGATAGGACAATCTTTTCAGCATCCTGTTGGGCTTGCAGAGCTACTTCAGGACTATGATATTGCCCAACTATGACTAAGGCTAGTCGCTTTTGATTTTCTCTGGGATTGGTGGAAAGAGAACTTATATCGACATCTGTTAGTAATTCAAAGTAGCTATTCACAAGGGTGTCAGGTACTTTTTCTAGTTTAGAATACATAGATAATGGATCTTCAGTTAAGCCCACATAGTTCTCTAACGACTTAGACATTTTTTGGATACCATCTAAGCCCACTAGTAAGGGTAATAACATTCCCAGTTGCCCTTGTTTATGTTCTCTAATCTGTAAATCTCTACCGACTAAAATATTAAACTTTTGATCGGTTCCGCCTAGTTCCACATCAGAGGCGATCGCCACCGAATCATAGCCCTGCATCAATGGATAGAGAAATTCATGGAGATAGATGGGAGTGCCTTTTTCGTATCTTTCCGAAAATCCTTCCTTTGCTAACATTTGCCCGACCGTCATGCTAGAGAGCAGAGTCGTAATATCTTGGAGATTAAGTGGACTTAACCATTGGCTGTTGTACTTGAGTTCTAGGCGGTCGCTTCTAAAATCTAAGACCTTTTTGGCTTGTTCCAGATAAGTTTCAGCATTATGGCTAACTTCTGCCGCAGTCAGGCGAGGACGGGCTTCAGATTTACCAGTGGGATCGCCGATTTGGGCGGTAAAATCACCAATAATTAAAACGGCAATATGTCCTGAATCTTGAAATTGACGCAGTTTACGCAGAGCGACGGTGTGGCCTAAATGCAGGTCGGGGCGGGTAGGATCAATACCTAGCTTAATTCTGAGTGGGCGATCGCTCTTGTTACTGTCATTAATTATGTTTCCCAGATTTTCGTTAGCATTATTTGGAAAAACCTCTACTACTCCACGCTGCAATAAATTTAAGGAAACCATATACCAAACGATCTTGAGACATTAAGACGAAATCAAGCTCTATTTTAAGCCAAATATGTCAGCAGAGTCGCACGGATTATTAATTTAGGGAAATTTACTTTTTAGGACTTGTTACATCAACTAAAGCGGGATTAGTTACCCCTAGTTGCTGTTTTTGTTGTTTACGAAATTGGAGACTAGCTTCATTCAGGGTTTCGTTTTGTCCCGCAGCCACCTCCGAAGGAGATTTGCTATTAAGCAAGTTAGCATTTTGGATGAGCTGCAATAGGTTCAACCCACTACCGTTCCCACCAATGGCAAAGCTTGATTGATTTGGTTGCTGAAATTCTTGCAAGCTTTGTTGAGATACTGGAGGTGGAGGAACCTGAGCGATCGCTTGATTCATATTATTACCGAAGCTAGAAACACCTAAAACCGTAAGTGTAGCAATAACTATTTTGGGGTACATCATTAATATCTCCATAATTCCACTAAATGACTTTCCATATATTCATCATAAGGGTTATATCTAGAATAGAAAAGCAGGTTTTAGCCTGCTTCACTAATTATAGAACTTTAGTTACAGCGAATTACGATCAAACGTGCCACAGATAGAAAAGTAAAAACCATAACGGGGCTATGCCCTGCGACCCTTTTTGTGGCGGATTTGAAATCAAAGTGCTGTAATTCTTTGAATAGCTGCTCAACAGCCTTAAGGAGATTTCCTTTAAAGAATCTACCCAGCCCCCTGCCCCCAATTTTGGGAGTTCTGAAAATCAAAGTCCCCAGAATTGGGGATTTAGGGGCTTCAGATTGGGTAATTTTTTTTACCAGAAACCGCTTAAGTTCATACTTACACTATAGAAACCAGTTATAAGTCAAATTTTATAATAACTTCCCTTTGGAAAGATTTAACTAGAGCAGATTAAAACCTAAGCAGGGGTAAGCTGTTTAACCTTAGTTTCGAGAGATGCCATAAGCGAAGCAAAAGGCTTAACGAACTTATCCACGCCTTCGGTTTGCAGTTCCATCATGATTTGATCGAGGTTTAAACCAACAGCTTTAACTTGTTCTATAACGCTATAGGCAGCAGCAATATCCATTTCAATCCGATCTTCAATGTCACAGTGATCGATACAGGCAGTAATGGTTTCAGGAGGCATAGTATTCACGGTATTTGCGCCAACCAAGTTATCCACATACATGACATCGCTGTAGGCAGGATTTTTGGTGCTGGTACTTGCCCAGAGGAGGCGTTGCTCTTTTGCTCCTTTTGCTTTTAGTGCCTGCCACCGATCGCTTGCGTAGATTTCTTTATATTTTTGGTAGGCAATTTTGGCGTTTGCGATCGCCACTTTTCCTTTAATTGCTGATAATTTGGCGATTTCAGCTTCATCAGTTGTAGTTTTAATTTTGGTATCAAGGAGATCGTCAATCTTGCTATCAATCCGACTGAGAAAGAAACTAGCAACGGAAGCAATTTGAGAAATATCTCCACCTTTGGCAACACGGGCTTCTAAGCCTTCAATGAATGCCCAAGTGGTTTTTTCATAATCGGAAACCGAAAATAGTAAAGTCACATTTACAGGAATCCCTGCGGCAATTACTTTAGCGATCGCTCCAAATCCCGCAGAGGTTCCTGGAATTTTTATCATAATATTAGGACGGTTCAGGACTTGCCAAAATCGCAAAGCCTCAGCGATCGTGCCTTCAGTATCGTTTGCTAAGTTTGGAGAAACTTCCATGGATACATAACCATCTTCACCTTTAGATTGATCGAATACTGGTTTCAGAATATCCGCCGCACTTTGAATATCTGTAAATACCAAGGATTCATAAATGTCATTAATTGATCTTCCTGCTTCGACCCCTTTGGCGATCGCACTGTCGTAAATAGCATTTCCCGCGATCGCTTTTTCAAAAATAGCAGGATTAGAGGTAATGCCGCGAATACCTTGATTTTGCACCATCTCTGCTAACTGTCCTGACTGGATAATATCTCGGCTCAGATTATCCATCCATACACTTTGTCCATGTTCGTGTAGCTCTAGCAAGTAATTAGTCGTCATAGTTTTATTTCCTGATTTTGATTCTTGGATTTGAAGTATGGTGGCAGACTCTTGATTTATGCTAAACCTTATTTGAAGAACTAATTAGAACTTTTAGAGTAATTATAGAAATCTGTAGCAAATCTTTAACCAATAAAATTTATTCAGGTCAGAGAGAAAAAGATTTGCCAGTAGTATAGATTTGATGAGCGGTAAGGTCTAGGGTTGGAAATGCTGGTGATTGGAGGCGATCGCTGTTTTGAAATAATTGGCGTTGATAGCGATCGCCAATTATTTCTCCTACTTTTTAAGGTTATTCCGAAATTTATTCGCAGCATCAAGTCGAGAAGATTCAGACATAATCACACAGCGAGTTAGTAGCTCCATATCGAGGTTGGCAAGTTCGGGAATTTTACTAGAGGCGATCGCTTCATAATTACTGTTGGTGAGATGAAAAAGACTAAATACACCATCTTGCCAAAACCAGACTTCAGGAATTTCTAAAGCTTGATACCGTTGTAACTTTTTAGGATTTCCACTGGTAAAAATCACTTCAATTACAAGATCGGGCATAGATTTTGATGTGCCGAAACAGTATGATTCATCAGGTTCAACAGAAACTTCCCCTACACGCTTCTGGGTTGTAGAACCTAATGGTTCAAACTCAATGTTGCTCTCTAGGCAAAAGATACCAATTAAAAACCCAATATATCTACTAACTGTCTCATGGGCACCTCCTTGCATAAGAATTTCAATGGTTCCGTTGTAATAAAAAAGTCTAACTTTGTTAAATTCGGCAAACCCCGCTTGAATCAGCTCAAATTGCTCCCAAGTAATACCTGAATAAATAAGTTGTTGATCTTGCTCTATTTCTTTAGGAGGACGGACTTGGGTTTGGGTCATATTAATACCTTTAGAAACTTGTCAAATAATTAGAACTGGCTTTTAGCAGGAATTGATAACTTATCATGGTCAATCTTTAGTATGGCACAGGGCTAGAAAGAGCTGCTTATTAAAGTTTCAACCTAAGCCACTCGATAGGTAAATCCCAAAGTTGCCCAATCCTTGAGATCAAGTACATACCCATCTCCGCTAGGAGAATTTTGACTGTGGAGGTCAGAAAGTATAGCCTTTGCCACCTCTAGGGGTGCACTCACATTTATAAGTCCGGGGGGAGAGGAGCGAGAAAATTTATCTAGAAGGCTTAAGGTCTGAGTTAATGGCGAACGGCTAGCAATAACTTGGACATCAACTAAACCTTGGGGGGCGGAAACAGTCCATTCAAAGGGAGCAATCGGCTGCGGCATAATCATGGTAGCTCGGGGCGGAATAGTGGTGTCG
Organism: Pseudanabaenales cyanobacterium; assembly: GCA_038324415.1. Taxonomy (GTDB): domain Bacteria; phylum Cyanobacteriota; class Cyanobacteriia; order Pseudanabaenales; family Pseudanabaenaceae; genus PCC-7502. Next base: position 5,223 of record JBBQHY010000058.1, read on the forward strand.
TTAGCGTAAGGACTGGTAACAAAACTGGGAATCATGACCTTTCCCCTGAAATCAAAGCTAAAGATAATTACATATAGCAGATCATCAGTTAAGTTTTCTAATTTACAAGATAGGCGATCGCCCACCGTTAAGTATTTATTAAAAAGACTAGATTCTTGCTGATCTTCATTTTGGGGATTAGTCGCTTGAGTTGCTATCATCTTCAGACGGTTAGGACTAGGAGAAACTGCCTCTAGGGTGACTTTTAAATTTAGAAGGGAGGAATTTTGATTAGAGGTGAGATGAATTAGTTTTGCCGCTAAAAGACTCTCTAACTGCGGCTGAAGACGATGGATGGCGGTCTCAACCGATTCTCCGACTGCCCCAAATGCCCCCAAAATTGGCGATCGCCCCACGGAAAACAAACCATAACTGGAAGCTTGAAACCCAAATAAACAGTCAGCATACTGTTCGGTAGCATTAACAGCATTCACATTTGACAAAGCCGATATGGCACTGGTGGCATCGACCCGCTCAATTTTTGATAATTCCGTATCTAGAGCAATACTAAGCTGGAGATTGCGGGGTAAAACTCTAATTTTTTCCCTGAGCAAACTATCAGGCTTTAGAACTTGTCCCACAGTCATCGCTTCTACTTTGGCAGTAATACCAACACGGGATTTGACTAGAACTAACTGGTCAGGGGAAGTATCATCTAGAACCGTAAGTACCGAACCTACTCCATAGGCACCCAACAGGGTAATCGGAATACCACCCAACCATACTTCTCCTGTACGGCGATCGCTGCCTACGGTTTGGATAAAGGCATCAGCCGACTGACCAGTAGGATTATGAGAATGGTAACGACCTTTGTCAAAAGCATCAACTAGAGTAAAACTATCTAAGGTTTTTAATTGTTTAGTTTGTTCTTCTTTGTCCTTAGAAATTGCTTCCTTTACAGGTAGAGCCAAGCGATCGCTAGCGTTAATTACATTGCCTAAAACTGTGTATAAAGAAGTACCAGCCTCCATTTTCCATAGCTGTTGGGTGAGGGCATAGGTAAATACGCCACTACTAAACCCAGCCCAATTAGCATCTAAACAAAGCTGATCGTTAATGACGGCTTGAAGAAGAATTAAAGGCTTCTTAATTGAGGGCTTATCAGTAGATTTATCGGAAAATTCCTCCTGCAAAGACATCTCTTCGGGACTAAGTGTCCATTCACGCCGATTTGGTCTTGCCCTAATCCGAAAATTACCAATGGTGGGAATACCTGAGCTACTGTAACCTGTATCTAAAATACAGGTAATTTTATCGGTAGCGATCGCCCCTAGTAAAAGTAAAAGGCTTTGGATTGTAATATCGTTTACGACCTCGTTCGCTCCTGCATAACTACTATCTACTGGTACCAAAGATGGCTGCCCGTGAACCCGTGAACCATGCCCACTAAAATGTACTACTACTAAATCATCAGGTAGGGCTTGGGAAATTAAATGTTCTCTAATCCCATCAATAATATTTGCCCTCGTTGCTTGGCGATCGCTCAGGGTGACAATATCTTTAGGATTAAACCCAAACCGATGGATTAAAAGTTCTTTTTGTAGTTCAATGTCATTAATGCAGCCCTGAAGAGGCAGCCACTCGTTTTTAGCATCATACTGATTTATGCCTACTAAAAATGCTAACTTGCGGCGGGTTTTTTGTCCCAAATTTTGAGCATAGCTATCAGCCGCCCACGCCATTTGATCTATACCTAGATCAATACAGATTTGACTGCCTACAAAGCCAGCGATAATACTTTGCAAAAACTGTCTGCGGGCAAGGGTCATTGCGATTTGTCCAGAATTTACTAACGCAACTTGTTGAACTTGTTAATAATTAAACTTATTGATAAAGTCTAGTCTATCGTAATCTGTAGAACAGTAACATTTTCCTGATCCTATCTGCTAGATTGGGTTTACCTGATTAAATACTCTGATTAAATACTCTGATTAAATACATAGATTACATGACTGCTGATTTAGATAATTTAAAGCTCAAACTCCAATCCCTATCTACCGACGCCGCCGAGGCAGTGGCAAAAGTAGAGACATCCGAGCAATTGGAGCAAGTTAAGGTGGAATACTTAGGTAAAAAAGGGGTTTTACCTCAACTTCTGGGGGGGATGGGCAAGCTTTCGGCTGAGGAACGTCCACAAATTGGGGCGATCGCCAACGAAGTTAAGCAGTCTTTGCAAAATCAGTTAGAAGAAAAGCGTCTAGCCCTCCAGCAGGCAGAGATTATGGCACGCCTAGAGTCAGAAACCCTTGATGTGACTATGCCCGGAGTCATGCGCTCGCCCCAAGGTAGAATTCATCCCTTACAAAGCACCATCGATCGAGTCTTAGATATATTAGTGGGACTGGGATTTACCACTGCTCAAGGACCAGAGATTGAAACCGATTACTATAATTTTGCAGCTTTAAATACGCCTGCCGATCATCCCGCCCGTGATATGCAAGATACTCTCTACTTAAATAATGGGAAACTCCTGCGAACGCAAACCTCTTCAGTGCAAGTACGTTACATGGAAGCAAATGAGCCGCCGTTTCGGATTGTCTGCCCTGGTGGTCGAGTGTATCGTAAAGATGAGGTTGATGCTACCCACTCACCAATTTTTCACCAAATGGAACTCTTAGCAGTAGAAGAGGGCTTAACCTTTGGAGATCTCAAGGGTACGGTCAGAACTTTGCTAGAAGAACTATTAGGCGATCGGGCAGTGAGATTTCGTCCCAGCTATTTTCCCTTTACAGAGCCATCGGCAGAGGTAGATGTGGAATGGAATGGGCGGTGGCTGGAAATTGGTGGCTGTGGTATGGTTGACCCCAACGTATTCAAGTCCGTGGGCTACGACCCCGAAGTTGTATCTGGTTTTGCCATGGGTTTTGGAGCCGATCGGATTGCCATGGTACTGCATCAAATTGATGATATTAGAAGATTATTTACTAGTGATTTCAGGTTTCTCAAACAGTTTTAAGAGTTTGAGCTTGGATTTGGGGTGTTTCTATACATCTGCTTTTTTTATTGCCTAAAACATCTCACAAAAAAAGGAAGCGATCGCCTCCAGATTTAATATTTTTCATGTTGATATTAGTTTCAGCAAACCCTTACATTGAACGCACAAGGCTAATTAAACCTTGGTCAGCACCATATTCGATTACCAACAGTAGAACAAACCCGATCATCGCAAAGCGACCATTCCATTTTTCGGCAAATTCTGTAAAGCCAACTCTAGATTCTTCGTCTACATATACAGGAGGCTCGTAGGCAAAGTTGTTTAGCAAACCACGATCATCGACTACTGTTGTACGTTGTGCCATGTTTAAATCCTTTTGTTAATTTATTTTATAACTTTATGTAAATAATTGTAACAAAGGTTGATTTATTTGTAAAGTATTTACTCACATCTATCCTAAATTTTAGATTAAGGTGTCGCCAACTTTATCGCCATCATGGTAAGCCGCAAATAATACAGATGTGGTTTTTCCCCAAGCGATCGCCCCACTAGCATCAAGACAAATTGCCCCAAAGTCCCGCTTCTTAATTTCAGCTTCAGCAAAGGATTTATCCACAGCCATCTGTAAACTCATACCATCCATAACTCTGACCACGATTTTAGCCGCTAAACATTCATCAATGATATCTTCGCCTACCCCTGTACAACTGACTGCAGCCTGTGCCGTGGCATAATTTCCTGCGGGCATTGCCGAATCACTAACCCTACCAATGCGCTCAAATCCTCTGCCGCCTGTAGAAGTCCCTGCACACAAATAACCATTTTGATCTAAAGCAACTACGCCGATTGTTCCCATTGCCACATCTGCCATTTTGCGGGAAAAGTTGGTTTTACGTTCTTCTATCCATTCCATTAAACGCTGATCAGTTAAGGGATTGTAAACTGGTACCCCTAATTCTCTAATTAGTTCGACGGAACCTTGATCTGATAGCACTCGATCTCCGGAAGTTTGTAACGCCTGTGCCAGATAAATGGGATTTTTGACCCGTGCTGTATTAATTACGCCGCTAAAACTTTGGCGATCACCATCCATAATTGAAGCACTCATGCGAATCTGCCCATCGGATTGCAAAACTGAACCCGTACCTGCATTAAACCGAGGATCATTTTCTAATAGCTCACAGCCTTTAACTTCGGCAGCGATCGCACTTTCCACATTTAACAACATTGGGTACACAGCATTGATCACTGCATACAATTACTGACGCTCT
>JBBQHY010000059.1:0-9446 GCA_038324415.1 Pseudanabaenales cyanobacterium
TCTTTATTTTCTTTGGTTATAAGGAAGTTTTGCTAAGAGCATTCCCATAGCACAGGTATTGCTAATTCCCGCAAATACTAGTCCACATCCCACAAATCCACTTAAAAGTAAAAACCAAGGTGATACAAGTACGCCCAATCCTGTCCCGATCGCAACAAGGGAACCTGCCACGATTTGAACTTGTCGAAACAAACTGATCGGTGCGCTACGATCTATCTGTGTCTTAAAGCCTGACGCTTTCCAACTAGATAAACCACCCTTGAGTTGCATCACATTTGTCAATCCATATTCCCTTAGCTTTTCAGCCGCTTGCGAAGAGCGCATTCCCGATTGACAGCAAAGAACTATCGGGCGATCGCCCATTTGGACGATTTGAAATGGATCGAAACGTGAGAGTGGCATAGAAATGGAACCTGCAATATATTCGCTGGCATACTCTCCTGCTTCTCTAACATCCAGCAGGATGACTTGCTGAAAATTCAGTTTTTGATTCAGTTCAAAAGCTTCGATTTCGGCGAGTTGAAATAGATTTATTTGGGCAGTCATAGAGTTTATTAATAACAACTGTTGCTTTACTATATCACTATATAGTAATATTAGTTTATACAAAAATGTTTCTTATTGTAATGTCCGAAGTTCTCCCTCAAGCCTTAGAACAAGTCGCCGAATATTTCAAGGTACTATCCGAGGCAAGCCGCCTCCAGGTGTTGTGTTGCCTTAAATCGGGTTCTAAAAATGTAACTGAAATCATGACTGCAACTAATTTAGGACAGGCAAATGTCTCTAAACACCTAAAAATACTCACCCAAGCAGGAATCGTTTTTCGCCACCCGTCAGGGGTGAGTGTGTATTACAAAATTGCCGATCCGATCGTATTTAATCTATGTGAGCTAGTTTGCGATCGCCTCGTAACTCGCCTAGAAACCCAATCTCAACAACTCGATCAATTAGAGGCTTGGCACAATTCTTAGTTTTACTGGAAGCCTTCTTTCCAAAGCTCAATGCGATCGCCTAAACATTCATCTTCTCAACTTTGTAAGGGGCGATCGCCATTTCAAACAAAAATATGAATTCTCAAATGATCTGCTTTTAGAGAAAGTATTAATGCCAGTTAGGATAACTTAGTATAGCGATCGCTGCCGATCCCGATCGCAAACAAAAAAGAATTTTTAACATTATTGCTAGACTGAGTTGCAAATATTACTAGCGCTAAAACAGCCATGCTAGAGGCAACCATAAAAGCCCCAGACAAACCAATCACATTAATCAAGCCACCGACAATTGGACTGCTGGCTGCCATACCCACATCAAATCCCAGCCACGCTAAACCAAAAATATATCCTCGTTCTATAGTCGTGGTGCGATCGCTAAGTAAAGTCATAATTGAAGGGATCACGATGCCCGAACCAGTTCCTTCTAATAATGCTGCACAAATAAATGCCAATCTAGTTGGAACTGTGGCAATAACCAACATCCCCACCGCATAAAAGCATAGACCCACTGAAATAAATACTCCCCTACCATAACGATCGCTGATTTTAGCAAGGGGTAATCGAATCATAAATCCAGCAATCGCTGTCGTCATATAAAAAATGCCTGCATTCAAGGAAATATCTTGTTCCTTAATCAATATGGGCAGAAACGAACTCAGGGTGCCAAATGCTACTCCCACTAAAAGCAAAACTATGGTAGGAGCCTTCACCCTCGGACTAATTAAGGTTGCCCAAATTGGTAATCTTTCTTGAGTTCCCTTAGCTCGCTCAAAATTAGGACTTTCATGGAGTCCCAAAGCCACAACTAATCCAACCGCTGCTAAAAATGAAGCAATTATAAATAAAGGAGTATAGCCAAATTCTTCTTGTACCCAACCCCCGATCGCTGGACCAAAGCCAATACCAAGGGGATGCACTAAACTCATGTAGCCAATAATTTCACCACGATGCCCAGACGGAGCCTGGTCGGATATTAGCGCATTATAGGCAGTGGCAAAAGCGGCAATACTGACTCCATGCAATGCCCTCAGAACCACTAATAAAGGGAGAGACGTAAAACTTGTATAAAAAAGTGGGACAATTACTGCCACCGCTAGTCCCAGCCAAATCATAACAATTCGACCCCTCGTGTCAGCAAGTTTCCCTAAATAAGAACGGCATAAAATCAGCCCGATCGCAAAGCTGCCCATTACCAATCCAACTTGAATCGTTGTTCCACCCAAATACTTAATATATAGGGGCAGAGTCGGCAATTGCGAACCTAAACTAGACCAAAACATCAACCCCACTACAAATGTAGAAATGAGTTGATGCCTTGTATCTATGGGAATTTGTCGAAGGGTTTTAAACACTTATTGGTTTAACGATTTTAATGTCGATCTGTTTTTGAACCGATCTACTTCGTTCTAGCAGGAGTAAAACGTCCAGGCTTGTTACCAGAATCGCCTTTATTAGAGTCACCTCTATTTTCTCCCCTGTTGTTATTGCGATCGCGGTCAAATCTCTCTGGTTTATCAAAAGAGCGATCGGAAGGACGTTCGTAATCAAAATTACCGCGTCTACCGCTACCACCACCAGAGTTACCACGTTTCACAGGCTTGCTACCTGATGATTTCTCAGACGACTTGGTCAAGATATTCATTGCGGCTTGCTCTGATTTCTCAGACTGCACGTGACTGTATGCCAATTGTAAAGCGGCAGCAGCGATCGCTTGTGGATCGTAATCTTCAGAAAGCTGAGAGACTAAAGGTAAGAACGAAGCTAATCTTTCGCCAGTCAAGACCTCATGGATTTGTTGCTTAAACCTAGCAATCCGTCGTTCCTGAATTTGGGTAATTGTAGGCATCGGTAGGACTTCTAGGGTTTGCCCAATCATTTTTTCTAGATGGCGCAGTTTAAAACGCTCTCTTGCCGAAATAATCGTAATGGCTGTACCTGTCCGTCCTGCTCTTCCTGTCCGCCCAATGCGATGAACATAGCGTTCCAAATCGTCAGGCATATCAAGATTGATCACGTGGGTTAGACTATCAATATCTAGTCCTCTCGCCGCAATATCTGTGGCAACTACCCATTTCACCTGTTCACTGCGGAATCTCCGCAAGAGACCTTCCCGCTGCACTTGGGTCAGATTACCGTGGTACTCATCAACGCTATGACCAGCACTTTGGAGTAAATCCGTGAGCTTGCTAGCCGCATCCTTAGTTCGGACAAAAATGAGGGCAGAATGAGGTGCTTCTAATTCCAAGATTGGCAATAAAGCTTCTTCTTTACTGAGGTGGGCTGGGGTGATATAAACCTGTTGCTCAATGCGACTAGGGGCAGTATCTTGAGACTCGACTTTAACCAAAATTGGAGATCGCAGGTAATTTTTTACCAATCTTTTTACCGCAGTCGGCATGGTGGCAGAGAAGAAGGCAGTTTGACGTTGGGGTGGGGTTACAGCCAAGATTTTTTCGACATCTTGAATGAAGCCCATATTCAACATTTCATCAGCCTCGTCTAAAACAAACCAAGATAGACGACTAAGGTCAAGTCTGCCTCGATCCATCAGATCAATAACCCGTCCTGGGGTACCAACGACGATGTGAACACCACGCTCAAGTTGAGAAATTTGTCGATCAATCGCCTGTCCGCCATATACAGTCAGGATCTTAGCGCCAGGCTTCAGGTTAAAAGTACGGATAGCTTGACTAACTTGAATCGCCAACTCACGGGTTGGGGTCAAAATTAGCGCTTGCAAGTGATTTTGATAGGTATCAATCCTCTCTAGAATTGGGATTGAAAAGGCTGCAGTCTTGCCAGTTCCAGTTTGTGCCTGACCGAGCATATCTTTGCCTTCAAGCAGGGCGGGAATAGATTGCGCTAGAATCGGAGAAGGTGCGCTGAAGCCAAATTCAGTTAAAACTTGAACGCGGGCTTCAGAAATAACTAGAGATTGAAAAGAAGAGGGCATGAATGCTCCTAAATAGTGAATTGGCTGGGTGGGTCGCCTTCTTTTTGTTCGTCTAGTTTCTGACACCAACTCATTCAAAAGCAAACCCTTACGGATTAACTTTTATAAAAGCTTTGAGCAAAACCTAAAGAACACAGAGACAAAGCTCTGTAATTTATACAAAATTTACAAACTTAATTACGAAAGCGATCACTAACTATAATACAAGCTTATGTAAATAAACGTAAAGAATTTTATAGATATTTACGAGAATTCTTTTTCATAAAATACTGAAATTATAATTTCGTGACTACTAGGTATGACACTGGGGTTTGTCTTTTAGATAACTTAGGCAGTTTCTGGCTAAAAAATTAGCCTATCCGAAGCCCCTAGATCCCCAATTCTGGGGAGTTTGATTTTCAGAATCCCCAGAATTGAGGGCTGGATAGATTCTTTAAAAGAATCTCCTTATGTATCTAACGTATATGGAGAACTTCAAATTTTAATTCAAAGATAGGCTGCTTTGAAATTAAACTAATTAAATATTTAATCAATAATTTTAGGATAGTACCTTGCGTAGAATTGCGATCGCTGGCAACTGGAAAATGTATAAAACCCAGAAGGAATCTAGAGAGTTTTTTATAAATTTTTTACCTCTTGTTCAAGAAACACTTCAAAATCAAGATATTAAGGTATTAATATGTGCGTCTTTTACAAATTTACCGTTTTTAGTTCACTTTACGGCTAATATTCCTACTAACTTAGCGATCGGAGCGCAAAATCTCCATTGGGCGGATGTCGGAGCATTTACAGGGGAAATCTCGGCACCAATGCTAGTAGAGTTAGGTTTAGAGTTTGTAATTGTTGGACATAGTGAAAGACGGCAGTTTTTTGGTGAAACTGATGCCAGTGTTAATCTCCGTCTAAAAGCAGCCCAAAAGCATGGAATTACGCCAATTCTTTGTGTCGGCGAAACTAAGCAACAACGCGATCAAGACGAAACTGAAAACTGTATCTATGCCCAACTTAAACTAGGGCTTGAAGGTATTGATCAGGAAAATCTCATTATTGCCTACGAACCAATTTGGGCGATCGGGACTGGAGATACCTGCGCTACACAGGAAGCGAATCGAGTGATAGGTTTAATTCGGAGCCAGCTTCAAAACCCTGATATTACCATTCAGTATGGTGGTTCTGTTAAGCCTGATAATATTGATGAAATTATGGCACAGCCTGAAATTGATGGTGTACTTGTCGGCGGAGCCAGTTTAGAACCTTCTAGTTTTGCTAGGATTGTCAACTATAAATCTTTTGATAAATAGCTAAATATTAGTTAGCGATTTATTAGTTAGTTAAGATTGATAGAGAATTTACTAGACTAGAAGAGTAGTTGTTAATCGGAGGTTTAAGGTGAGCAAAGTTTCTAATCCTAACTACGATGGAGCTATTCCCCCCAAGCCTCCAGCTAAAGATTTGCCTAAGCAACCAACTAAAACTGAACCGAAGTTGGAAATTTTAAGCCTGAGTCCACCTAGCCGCGATCCAAAACTTGATCGTGAGTCTCTAGATTTAGCTGAAGCTTTATCGCCTATTCCAATTCCTAGCGTAACTTTACAATATCGAGCGATCGGGGTGATTTTTGGGGAGTATATTCCCAGTGCCGAACATTTCTGTAAGGGCAAACTTAAAACATTTGATGGCATCATCATTAATGCTGTGGTTCTGGGTCGGGTTATGCCAATTATCCAAAAAAAGCTGGCTCCACAAAAATCCTACCTTTGGGTTGTCTATCCTCGCACGATTGAAAGAACCTCAGAGCTATATCTCCAGATTTCAGGGGTATGGGCACCCAAAGAGACGGGGAAAACTGACTTTGATCTAGACGCAAATATTGAGGATGGATATTTTTCGATTAGAGGTGAGGTCTTAGAGCAATCCATATCTCGAAACTATGTGGTAGTTAAAATTAAGCGCAGCGAGCGCCAAAAGAAATTACCTAGATCCCAAACTAAATTTAAGTTAAAGCTAAAAGGCATTTTACCAAATAGTGGAATCGGCTATTTTTGGGATATTACAGTGCAACGCAAAGCCCATAGTTTAATTATTATCTCGGCTAAGGCGATCGCTGCCATGCCCAAAAAAGCTCCGATGAAACCAGTTCCCAAATTTGATCCCAGTAATCAAACTTTAACTAATCACCCTATGGCTCCCGTTAAACGTCCTAGAATTTAGTTGACATCTAGATCACGGGTTTTAAACAGAAAATAGCCTGCGGTCGCCAAGGTACAATTTCCGATTAAAGTTGTAGCTGCCTGAACTGTGACCAACCATTCAAGATATGCTGAATTATCAAAAAAGTGCCAAGTACAAGCACACATTGCACTAATTAAAGCTGGTACCATACCCAAAGCAAAGCTTTTCCAAGCAGTGGCAAACTTAGGCTGAATCTTGGCATAACTCCAAATTAGCCACATAGCGATCGCCCACTCTAGGACACTAGAAATATGAATTATCCAAGTTGGTAAAGACAGGACATTCATCTCTTAATTAATGTTTGATGTTATTTAAAAAGTGGAGCCGGAGGAAGTCGAATCCTCGTCCGCCCTAGCTCATAACGCCCCATTCACTCACAGGTTTATCCGTTTTGATCCGCACGGAGGGAAATATCTATTTTCCCAGATACTAGGATTCTCTGAAAGTTTCTTAAATTAATGCTCTATCAGAGAAGGGCATTAACAGCATCAGTTGGGGGTTATCTAAGGTTGTTTAACTGAGTCACAGCTTAGAGCTCGAAACGGACCTTTTAAGGGGTGGTTCTTAGGCAGCTACAGGAGCTGCTTTACGTGCAAAGGGTACTATGTTGTTCGCATGTACTTGTTTGAGTCCTTGATTTACGAGAGATGGCTCACTCTCGACCTGCATGAGGTAGTTTCTACTAACACGTCGAAACCGTTGCGGCCCCAAGAAACTTTATGATAGCAGAATTTCTGGAGTTTAGCTGGGGTTTACTATAAATCAAGATGAGAATTTATAGCTCTGAAGAAAACTACTAAGGAGATTTCCTTTAAAGAATCTACCCAGCCCCCAATTCTGAGGGTTCTGAAAATCAAAGTCTCCAGAATTAGGTATTTAGGGGCTTCGGAACGGGTAATTTTTTTACCAGAAACCGCCTAAACTGTTTGGGTGCTTTTTTATTCTGTATCATCATGGGCAAAACGACGATAGAGATAATCTAGAGCATAGTTACGCAATTCATAATATTCAGGATCTTCCATAATGCGGGTGCGATTACGGGGGCGGGGAAAATGAATATCCATAACTTCGCCAATGCTAGCGGCTGGTCCGTTCGTCATCATTACAAGGCGATCACATAGGAATAGAGCCTCATCAATATCGTGGGTGATCATCAGCACTGTGCAACGATAGTCGTTCCAGATTTTTAGTAATTCTTCTTGCAATTCTTCTTTGGTAATAGCATCTAATGCTCCAAAGGGTTCATCAAGAATAAGAACTTGAGGACGGATCGCTAAAGCTCGGGCGATCGCCACCCGTTGTTTCATACCGCCCGATAGTTGTGTGGGGGTTTTATCGGCTGCTTCGGTTAAACCCACCATGGCTAGATGATCGTGAACGATCTTGGTCTTTTCAGCTTTGGATTTTTGGGGAAAAACCGAATCCACGCCCAAATAGATATTTTCAAAGGCACTTAACCAAGGCAGTAAAGCATAATTTTGAAATACCATCATGCGATCGGGACCTGGTTCGGAAATGCGCTTGGATTGCAGACGCACTTCGCCATCTGTGGGTTTATTAAAACCTGACACCATATTTAATAAAGTCGATTTACCGCAGCCCGAATGACCGATCAAGCAGATAAACTCGCCTTCATAGACAGTAAGGTTTACATCTTTAAGAACTGTATATCCCTCTGGTTGGGAGGTGGGATAGACTTTTGATACCCCTTCAATGGTTAGAAATGGCTCTCGATTTTCGTTAGGTTTTATAATTTGCTCTTTAGTTGGCTTGACTTGATTGGTTGGAATTACTTGCATATTTTTAGAGGTTTAGGGAATTAAAAAATAATGTTAAATGTAGGATCAAATCCTTAGATTTAAGCAACTTTTGCCCTAGGGGAATCAAGAATGACATCGGCAATGTGAATATCGCTCTTGATTTCTAGATCGTTAAGATAGCCAATGGGGTCATCGGTATTAAAAATAGTGCCATCAAATAGCTGAATTGGGGGTCGTTTATAGCCAATTTCCAACATTCCCAGTTCCCTTGCGGCGGTACTAAATGCAGAGACATTACAGATTCGCTCTAAAATTTCGACCCAATTACGAGGGAATGGTACCGTTGCCCATCTTGCCATTTGGGTCATAATCCAAAGCTGTTCTGTGCGGCTAGGACGATTCAGTCCAGTACCGTGAAACTCATGGTGGGCATATTGTCTAAGTGGTTGATCGATGGAACAAGTATACAAATCGGGATTACCAATATTGATATATTCAGGATCGGTATCTACATATTCAGGACGGCAGAGAATTTGACGAATCTCTTCAGAATTATTGTTGTCCGCACAATATTGACAAGCTTCCAATAGAGCTTTGATCAAAGCCAAATGCGTGTTGGGATATGCCAAAGCCCAGTCTTCTCTCACGCCCAAAACTTTCCCTGGATGACCTAACCAGATTTCTAAGTCGGTGGCGATCGTATAGCCAATTCCTTCGGTGGCAGCCCGAATATTCCATGGTTCACCTACGCAATATCCGTCAATATTTCCTGCTTTCAGATTGGCGACCATTTGGGCGGGGGGGATTGTGGTGAGATTGACATCACGATCGGGGTGAATTCCGCCTGCTGCTAGCCAATAACGTAATAGTAAGTTATGTAATGAAGATGGATGCACCATGCCTAGGGTATGAATGCGATCGGTTGATTGCAATAAAGATTTCTTAAAATCACTTAGGGAAAATACACCTTGATCGTAAAACTTCTTGCCAAGAGTGATGCCATTCCCATTGCGAGTCATGGTAAGGGAAGTGGTCATAGGAACTGGTTTACCATCTCTACCCCCAAGGGTCAGCCACAAAGGCATTCCTGCAGGAACTTGAGCCGCATCAAGATAGCCTCTAACTAAATCGTCGGTAATTCCCCGCCAGCTAGGTTCTCGAACCAATTTAACTTCATCAAGACCATGCTTTGTGAAAAATCCTTTTTCTTTGGCAATGACTAAGGGCGCACAGGCAGTCAGAGGGACGAAGCCAATTTCTAGGTTGACTTTCTCTAAGCCATACCTTGCTGTGACAGTGTTGCTTCTTGCCTTTAGCTTCTTATCTTTTTTCTGTTGATTGAGAAAGTAAATAATCTCACTGCGCATACTGTAATAACTAGGATGATTCACTACTTCCAAACGGTGACGTGGACGCGGAATATTCACATCCATGATCTGCCCAATATGGGATTCTGGTCCATTGGTCAACATCACCACACGATCGCTCAAAAGTAGAGCTTCATCTACA
>JBBQHY010000060.1:0-9413 GCA_038324415.1 Pseudanabaenales cyanobacterium
TAAAATTCTAGTAAAAAACTATGAGAGAACTCTATTAAATGCAGTAGCAAAATTAAACCTATGCTTTGTAAGGCTTATGCTTATTAGACTTGCTGAAAATGAATAGATACCAAATGAGCTCTATAGGCGATGGTAGGGAGATTAGTTGTCATAGTTATATTCTATGGTGTCAAAAATTCTAACTGCTAAATCTAATCGTAATCTACATTATTCCAAAACTTTAATCGCCATTATGGCAAATATTGCCGCAGCGATCGCCTTGAGTAACTTAGTAGGTATAACTTCTGCTATACGATCGCCCAAAAGTACACCAATTAAACTAGATAACAGTAAAGCTGCTGCCGAACCCAAAAATACAAAGCGCAAAGCCTTAGAATTACTGCTAATACTGAGGGTTGCCAATTGGCTTTTATCGCCTAACTCTGATAAAAACACCGTGCCAAAGGTTAAGAAAAATAACTGCCAATCCATTTCGCCACCATCCCATAACTACTAATTCATCAAACCGTAGAGATTTCTTTTTCTTTTTCTCCGAGAATTTGCTCCATCTTTTTGATGTACTTGTCAGTAGTCTTATCAATTTGTTCCTGCAAATCTTTGGATTCATCCACCGAGACTTCTTTAGCTTTTTCCTGTTTCCGCACAGAGTCAATCGCATCACGGCGGACATTTCTGATTCCCACTTTGCCTTCTTCTGCTAACTTTGCCACCAGTTTTACTAATTCTTTGCGGCGATCGCTTGTTAACGGCGGAATATTCAGGCGAATACTAGTGCCATCGTTATTAGGTGTCAAGCCCACATCTGATTCCGAAATTGCCCGACTAATTAAATTCATACTACCGCGATCAAAAGGCTGGATCATGATCGTGGTCGAATCAGGCGTAGTGATATTTGATAAGGACTTTAAGGGTGTTGGCGATCCATAATACTCCACCATAACTCGATCTAATAAAGCCGCACTAGCTCGACCAGTTCGCACTGAATTAAAGTTCTGTTGAGTTGCTTCAATTCCTTTTTGCATCCGAGTTTCGACATCAGTTAATTTCACAGTTTCCTCCCACATATGTACCAATTGATTCTCCCATAACTGCACGGCGAATGTTACCTGCAACACCTAAATCAAACACCACAAGGGGAATATTGTTTTCTTGGCACATGGTAAATGCCGTTGTATCCATAACTTTAAGATTATGACTTAGAACATATTCATAGGTTAAATTATGATGACGAATAGCGTTGGGATTATGCTTAGGATCGCTATCGTAAATCCCATCAACCCTAGTCGCCTTAAAGATCACCTCAGCATCAATTTCTGCCCCCCGCAAAGCCGCCGTTGTATCTGTAGTAAAAAATGGATTACCTGATCCCGCTCCGAAAATTACCACCCGCTTATTTTCTAAATGGCTAATTGCCCGCCGTCGAATATAAGGTTCTGCCACTTCTTGCATAGCGATCGCTGTCATAACTCTAGTTTCAACAGGCTTGTCTAAATGTTCTAGAGCATCCTGCAAAGTTAAAGCATTCATGACCGTAGCAATCATGCCGATATAATCTGCCGTAGCCCGATCCATCCCCGCTGCTGCGCCTTGCATCCCTCGAAAGATATTACCGCCACCGACCACGATCGCCACTTCCACTCCATCTCCGACAATTTCCGCCACCTCTAGGGCAATAGTTTGAACAATCATGGGGTCTATTCCAAAAGTGCGATCGCCCATAAGTGCTTCACCACTTAATTTCAGCAAAATCCGCCGATATTTAGCACTCATTGTTTTATCTTTATTCCTAGTTATGCGCAAACATTCTAATTAAACCTTAGTTTGCCCGCAATATAAAAATAACCTTGAAAACAACCCTGCTAAAAAAGTTGACAATCTCAAGGGTAAGTTTGCTATAGTATGTAAACGAAATCAATGGGGTGTCGCCAAGTGGTAAGGCAGCTGGTTTTGGTCCAGCCATTCCGAGGTTCGAATCCTTGCACCCCAGTTCTACACAATTTGTTTCTACGAGCAGACAATTCTGAAACCGTAGTCGCTATATTCAGTACTAGGTAAGTCTTTAAGTCGGCAAGCAGAACGGCAGTCCCAAGGATCGTTCCCCCAAGAGCCGCCACGCAAAACTCGATAACCGTTATCTGCCAAATTTTCTCTAGAATTAGTTTGAGATATAGTGCCATCTTGTTCATAGATCGCCGTATCTTCGTTGCTATCATTTTCCCAAATACTACTATCGCTGGGAGCGTTATCATAATTATCATGCCAAGGATCGGAACACCACTCCCAGACATTACCGTGCATATCATAAAGTCCAAAGGCGTTAGCCACTTGAAAACTGCCTACAGATGAAGTCTCAAGGCGACTTTTACCTTTTCCCCCAAACCCATAAACCTTCTCACCATTATAATTTGCTAAGTCCGAGGTTATGGTCTTGCCAAAATGAAAAGGGGTGGTTGTCCCAGCCCGACAGGCATACTCCCATTCAGCTTCGGTCGGCAGACGATAAACCTGTTCCATTTTTCTAGATAATCTCGCACAAAATTCCACGGCATCATGCCAAGATATTCGCTCTACGGGTCGGTTTAAGCCCTTAAAGTTAGATGGTAAAGGTTTGAGATTTCGGCTAACCTTGGGTAACGACACCACCACATCCCACTGCTCTTGGGTTACTGGATATTTACCCATAAAAAATGGGGCAACTTTAACCAGATGCGGAGGACTTTCATGGGATTTGCGATCGCTTTCAGATTCGGGAGAACCCATTTGAAAATTGCCCCCAGGAATAAATACCATTTCAAAGGTTCTGCCTAAACCAATATACCCTGTGAAAAATTCAGCTTCTTTCGTAACCTTAAAAATCTCGCAGGTTTTAGTTAGACCAAATAACCCAGTTTGTTTATATGCAACTGTAGCAACTTGAAATTTAAAATTTTTCAGCTCAAAGACTGATAAAGAACTATCTATAGATTTTTTAGCACGAACCTTATGGGGCTGATTTTTGGGAATTGGAAGTACTGGAGTAACAACAGGATTTATAGCTGCATTGACCAGAGCCGAAATAATGCCTGAGGTTGAACCTGATGATGACCCTGAATGCAATAAAATCTGTAGAGCTTGGATAACTTCTGCCGATGACTTATAGCGATCTTTTAGTTCTCGCGCCAACATTTTATTAAGAACTGTGGCAAATTGTTCACTAACGGGTGACTTTAAATACTTTTTCCATACCCATCCTCCCTCAGCATGAGAATACAGTCGATAGTTAGGAGATTCTCCTGTCATTAAATGTACACAGGTAGCAGCAAGTCCGTAGATATCGCTAGCAAAAGTAGCCTGTCCTACGGCTTGCTCTGGGGCATCATAGTGAGGTGTGCCAATCACGGTACCAGGTGCGGCTAGGGCAGTTTCGCTTACAGCGTGTTTAGCGGCTCCAAAATCAATTAGGAATAAGGTTTGGTCTGAAGAACGCCGAATAATATTATCGGGTTTAATATCTCGATGAATTACCCCTGAACCATGAATAAAATTTAGAACAGGAAGTAATTCCCTAAGAAGTTGAATAATTTCGGCTTCATCAAACAATATCCCCCGACTTTTAAGCTCATCCTTAAGATTCTGTCCATCCACGAACTCTTGGACAATATATTGCCGTTGATCTTGCTCAAAATGCGCCATGAGCTCAGGAATCTGAGGATGCTTACCCAACCGATCTAGCTGTTCTGCCTCATGTTGAAATAAACGCAGAGCGATAGAAGCACTGGAAGGATCTTTGGGCGCAAACTGCTTAATCACGCACAAGGGCTTAGACGGTTTAGCCTCATCAACTGCCACAAAGGTTTTACCAAATGCCCCTTTAGCAAGCGCATTACTGGGGCGATACCTTCCCAAGAGCGGGGCTAGGCTTTCCTTGCACTTAAGGCAAACCTTTGCGCCTTCAGGGTTTTGAGGCATTTGACAGTTAGGATTGAGGCAATAGTAGCTCATGGGTGGGGAAGTACAGCACGCTCCTTATATTTTGTCTTACCTATCTACTATTTAATGTGATCTGAGTGATTATTATCGCAATCAATATCTAAAATTTAATAAGAATTTAGGATACTGCAGCAGTACGTCTTCTCTTCCCCGCCGCAGGAGTAGTAGTTAATGATGCGATCGCCGCAGATTGTTTAGAACTAGATAGAGTTTTTTGTAACATTAGCACTAACATCGGGCGACTTTGCATTTGACTTTTAAGCATACGACTAATATCCCGCTCTAGTTGATAGCGCAAGCCTACCCAATCAACTTCTAAGTTTTCCATATTATGGACAAAATCAGACCAGCGATTTTCAAGAGTATCTTCAATCGCTTTTTGAATATGGTGAGTAAGCTGCGATCGCTCAATTAGAGATACCACGCCATTTAACTGCACATCTAACTCTGTTGCCAATTTCCCGTCCATGCCAATAGAAGCGGCTACAGTAACAACCCCATCGGTGGCAATTTGTTGGCGATCGCGCAAGACTTCACCCTTAACTACGCCATCACGGGAAGCATCCACCAGTTCTACACCTGAAGGTACTTTATCTACGATCCGAATAGAATCGGTGCACACTTCAACCACATCACCATTTTCAGCAATAACGATATTTTCCTTGGGAATACCCATTTCCTGAGCCATTTTGCTATGTTGCATCAGCATTCTGAGTTCACCGTGGGTAGGAAAGAAGAACTTAGGACGGACTAAACTTAGCATTAGCTTTTGATCTTCTTGGGCACCATGACCAGAGACATGGATACCTTTATCTTTACCATAAATTACGTTTGCTCCTAAAGAAATGAGCTTGTCAATGACTCTAACTACGGGGATCGTATTACCTGGAATTGGATTGGAAGAGAACACGATAGTGTCACCCTCTCTAATTTGCAATTGTCTATGACTACCGTTTGCCATACGGGTAAGGGCTGAATTTGACTCACCTTGGGAACCAGTGGTTAAGATTAAAATCTGATCGTCTCTGTAATGGCGAAGATTTTGCAATGGTTGCAGAAGTTCATCACGGCACTTCACATAACCGAGATTACGGGCATGGGCGATCACGTTCAGCATAGAGCGACCTATTACCCCCACAATTCGTCCTTGTTTCTCGGCAATGTCTAAAATAATATTTAACCGATGCACGGAAGAAGCGAAAGTTGTCACAATTACTCTGCCTTTAGCCCCAGCAAAAACTCTTTCTAATCCTGGGTAAACCGCCCGTTCGCTGGGAGTATAGCCAGGAATTTCAGCATTTGTAGAGTCACTAATTAGACAAAGTACGCCCTTTTCTCCATGTTCCGCAAGGCGTTGAAAGTCAAAGAATTCCCCATCTACAGGGGTGTGGTCAAACTTAAAATCGCCTGTGTGAATTACTAAACCAGCAGGACTATTAATGGCGATCGTAAAGCTGTCAGCCATTGAGTGGGTATTGCGGATAAATTCCACGAAAAAGCTAGTACCAACTCGAACCATGTCCCGTGGAGAAACTCGGCGCAGTTCTGTACGGTTCAAGACACCAGCTTCTACGAGCTTATCTTCTAGGAGTGACATCGCTAGACGAGGACCATAGATTACGGGAATTTCAAATTGCTTTAACTGAAAGGCGATCGCCCCAATGTGATCTTCATGGGCGTGGGTGACAATCATGCCTTTGATTTTGTGCTTATTTTCCCGTAGGTAGGTCATATCTGGAAGCACAATATTGACACCTGGCATCCCGTCATCAGGAAAAGACAAACCTGCATCAAGCAGCATAATCTCGTCATTAATTTCAAATACCCAAGTGTTTTTGCCGATTTCTTTGAGTCCGCCCAGTGCCATCATTTTTAAGGCTGGAGTATTGGACTTACTTTCTAATACTTTCACAAGTGGGGCGTTCTTGGATTCGGCTTTCTTTAAGGTGATAGGAGATTTAGTCATAAATAGATTTTGGGTTAATAGGTAAAAGATTTAAGGAAAATACAGCCTAGGTTAATTAGGTGGTAGTGAACAAACTTGTGATTCTGAACAGAGTAGCTAAATTCAAAATTAGGGCTGGTTCGGTATCAAGTTTAAGGTTGACATTACCGATTTCAGCTTACTCTCTAGCTCTGGGTTGGGTTGAGGCTGGGCAAGGGGGGATCTCATTATGCCTGTATCAATTCCGAGCATTTTCAGTGCAGTTTTAACAGGAATGGGATTGGTGGTATAAAACAATGCTTTAAATAGAGGGAATAATTGATTATGAATGGCTATAGCGGTTTGCACGTTACCCGCAGTGAAAGCTTGAATCATTTGTTGAATTTGAACACCAACTAGATGGGAAGCTACGCTAATTACACCTTTCGCCCCTACTGCCATTAGGGGTAAAGTTAACGAGTCATCACCTGAGTAAATATCAAAATCCTTGGGTGTAATAGAGCGGATGTGGCTAGATTGATCGAGGTCACCTGTTGCCTCTTTAATTCCAACAATGTTGGCAATCCCTGCTAATTCAGCTACGGTGTCTGGTTCCAATCTGCATCCTGTCCTGCTAGGAATATTGTACAGGATTATGGGGAGATTTGGGGCGGAATTGGCAATCGCTTTGAAATGTTCGTATAACCCACGTTGGGGTGGCTTATTGTAATAGGGAGTAACTTGCAAGGTTCCATCTAGTCCAAGTTTAGCGGCTTTTACAGTGGCAGCGATCGCTTCGCTGGTCGAATTAGAACCAGTACCAGCAATAATTTTGGCTTTACCTGCAACTGTTTCTTTAATTACTTCAAATAACTTAAATTCTTCATCCCAAGTTAAGGTTGGGGACTCACCCGTGGTACCACAGATTACCAAGGAGTTAGTCCCATGATTAATCAGGTATAATGCTAGTCTCGCTGCAGCTTCATAATCCACGTTTCCTTCTAGATCAAAGGGTGTGATCATGGCGGTTAATAGCAGCCCAAAATCGACTTTAGACATAGGTTAATAGCAACAGTAATCAATAAAAAAATTCAAAATCATCGTAAATTTTTGGATTAAGTCTTTAGATTAAATCTCTGGAAATTAAAAGTTCAGCGATCTGAATGGCGTTTAAGGCGGCACCTTTACGGATTTGATCCCCACATAGCCATAGCTCTAAACAGTTGGGATGGGAAATATCTTGACGAATTCTCCCTACTAAAACCTCATCTTTACCACTGGCAGCGATCGGCATAGGGAAGTAATTGCGTGACCAATCTTCAATTATTTTTACACCCGCCGCCTTAGAGAGAATCTCTTTGGCACTGGAAACGCTGAACGGCTCATTAAACTCTAGATTAATCGCTTCAGAGTGGGCACGCAGGACGGGAACCCGAACACAGGTAGCAGTAATTTTAATTTCGGGACAGTCAAAAATTTTGCGTGTTTCATTAACCATTTTCATTTCTTCAGCACAATAGCCTTGGTCGTCCATAGGTGAATTATGCAGGAAAAGATTAAAGCCTATGGGGTAGGGAAGAATTTCAGCCTTTGGCTCTTGATTATTTAAGATGGCTTGGGTCTGATCAGTAAGCTCATCCATTGCCCTCGCCCCTGCCCCACTTACGGATTGATAGGTGGCAGCCACAATACGCTTGACTGGTTTAACTTGGTGTAAAGGATAAACTGCTAAATTCATCAAAATTGTTGTGCAGTTAGGATTGGCAATAATGCCCTTGTGCTGATCTACAGCTTGGGGATTAACTTCAGGTACTACTAATGGCACATCTGGGTCTTGGCGGAAGGCGCTGGAATTATCAATAATCACTGCGCCCTGAGATACAGCGATCGCAGCCCATTCTTTGGAAACACTGGCACCAGCTGAGGCTAAAACAATGTCTATACCTACAAAGGAATCTGGAGTTACAGGCTCTATCGCTAATTCTTGTCCATTAAATTTTAGGGTCTTACCTTGAGACTTAGGAGATGCTAGAAGTTTAAGCTCGGCAATGGGAAAGTCTCTTTCTACTAGCAATGCCATTAACTCGGAACCAACTACTCCTGTGGCTCCTAAAATCGCAACTTTATATTTTTTTCTATGCAATCTTTTATCTCCCTATACGCTTTCACTATGGAATTTTGGATTTAATTAAGCTTGACTCTACAATTTTGGGATTTATTCTAGCGGCGCTTAACAATATAAAACTGGTTATTGGGGCTTAATTTCAATTAATTATCTTAACAAATTAACTAGATTTACTCTGGACTTGCTAAATATATAATCAAAAATTAAAAGTGTTCTATCCCTAATGGGGTAATACTTTATCTTAGTTCACTATCTAACTAAGGCTTTGAAATTAGATATGGGTATAACCTCTAAGCTGCTCTTAGTGGCAAATATCTAGACTGCTACATTGGCTTGAAATATTCAGGTCAGATTAGTGAAAATATATCATTTTTTATTTTTTATGTAAAAAAAAAGATTAAGGACCGGTAAAGATTGCATCTTCAATATCTTGGCGGCTTAGAGAGTAGGGGAATGATCGACTTATATCTTTGTTTCCCGCTAAAGCATTGATGTATCGCACCCGAATTTCTTCTATATCCATAGATATTTCTGCTTGCCAGTCTCGATATTGAACCAACCAACTGTTGAGCTTTTCACGGTCTTGTCTGCAGTTTTTAGACTTTAACCAAGTTTCAACCATGCTGAGAGAGTGATTGTACAATGGTGTGTCAGCAGGGGGAAGGGTCATAGGTTCTAAGCTCTAGTCATATATGGCTTTCTAACTATAGCTCAGAATCTTTAATTCGATAAATTGCTTATATTATCTAGCTAATCTTAATAAGTTCATACTCCCTTCCCAGTCAAAGATTTGTCTTTTGGGGGTGTGGGGGCGCAGCCCCCACGAAGGGGCTTTGCCCCTTAACCCCATTTAAACTGTGTATATTTCTATGATGGGAAGGGAGTAGCCTATTTTTATTGGATATCAATAGATGTTTAGAGATGTTTAGAGATATTAGGTAAGCTATTTATATGATTACTCCAAAAACAGTTTGGTTTGTTGCGGGACTGGTATTACTGGCACTAGAACTTCTTGTACCGATTCCTACACTTTTGGTGGCTGGGGTTTTGGGAGTTGCTGCGATCGCAGTTGCGGGCATTTTATCTTTAGTGCCGATTCCCTTGGCTATGCAGTTTTTAATCTGGGCAATGATTTCGGGGGGATTGGGTTGGTATTCTCGACGGTTTGTGCCTAAAGGTCTTGGCAAGATTCGAGAAGCGGACGAAGCAGTAACGATCTCTGAAATTTTACCCGGACAAACTGGTAGAGTTAAGTATGAGGGCAATTCGTGGAAGGCAAGGTGTGATGATCCTGAAACGGCGATCGCTATTAATGAAAAAGTTTATGTGTTGCGGAGACAGGGAACAACTCTGATCGTCATGCCTGAACATTGGTTAAATCAGCTAAATCAGCAT
>JBBQHY010000061.1:0-9378 GCA_038324415.1 Pseudanabaenales cyanobacterium
GGAAAAAATATCAGAAAATATATGCTCTGCATCTACTAATAAAGAAAGGCTGTTGCTTAATATACCTACGCCAATCTCTACCCCGAAAAATATGACCATTAGAATTAAGGTCGTCCAAAGTGCTTGAGTTTTTTGATTGACTTGATTAGATTTCATCGCCATTTATTATCTATGCAAATACCTAAGTAAGTTTACAACTATCAGTTACAGAAGTAATTCAGTAGCTATATACTTCGAACAAAATTTTTGCCGTAATATACCTGCATTAACAGAGTTAATCCGCATTTGGGGGGCAATTACAAGTTATGCAACTACACTGTTCAGCCTGGTGCCTTATATTTGACAGTATAGATGAGGATTTGGGCGTTGCATAATAGCAATATGATTTTGTGAATTTACGCAGTTAAAACCATCACGGGGGTAGAGCCCCCATCCTTACTCATCCTTCAAGTGTGCAACGCCGACTATCCACCATAACCGTCCAACTAGAGCCTGATGTTGCAACAATTTTTCCAGACTCTGGAGCAGTTAATGAAGGATTGCGCCTATTAATGAGACTGATCAAACAAGCCCCATCCCAGCCTAATGAGCAGTCATTAACCACATTAAAAAATTTATAACTATTGCTTAAAGTTGATCGTGATTTCTATGTTGGTAGGCTAGAGTGAGAAGATATTGAACCCTCTTAAAATGCTCAAAATATTTTTTCTCAGCATAATACTAACCTTTAGTTTAACTTTCCCTGCTCATGCTGACGATTATCAAATGCGATCGCTTCATAGTCCAGATGGTATTGGCAAGTTTTACATGGGTCGAGAAATTGCTCAAGTTATGGGACACCAAGGGGCGGGATGGTTAGAGCGATCTGCTAGGGAAAGAGAAGAGCAGCCGCAGAAAGTGATAGATAGCTTAAACCTCAAACCCACAGATGTAGTGGCGGATATTGGCGCAGGCACTGGATATTTTAGTTTTCGCATTGCTTCTATTTTGCAGAGCGGCAAAGTCTATGGAGTAGATATTCAGTCAGAAATGATAGAGATATTGAACCTCCTAAAAACCGAAAAGAACGTTCTGAATGTTGAACCAGTTCTCGGTACGAATACATCCCCAAACTTAGCTTCAGAAAGTATAGATTTAGCGTTAATGGTAGATGCCTATCACGAGTTTGACTTCCCGCAAGAGATTATGGAAGGCATAGTTGTAGCCCTAAAACCGAACGGTAGAGTAGCATTAGTGGAATACAAAGGGGAGAATCCTTTTATTGCTATTAAGCCTTTACACAAGATGAATGAAAGACAAGTAGTTAGAGAAATGGAAGCGGTGGGATTGGTTTGGAAGGAAACAAAAAGAGATATCTCTCAACAGCATTTAATGATATTCACAAAACCTTCTTAACTTCCCATGAATTACGGATTGATTAAGTGCTACACCGCAGTTGAATTGGGCGATCGCTGGCTGAAAAGATATACGGGATTACGTCCAATCATTACCTGTGTTCTGGGATTCACATATACTGGCTTAATTCCCAATATCTCAGCGGCGGGGGCAACTCCAAGAGATCGCTACTATACAGCTTTGGCGGATGCGGAATTTCTATGGCATGGGGCGGGACATACTTGCTCCTATGCATTACCACCTCTGACGGCGGGAGTTTCCCCAGTAGTCATCAGTCGAGCGGTTATTGAAAATCTAGGTTTGCCATTGCAAATATTTAATGCAGGATTACTTCAAACTCCCAATGTCCCCTGTATAGACTTGGCTGGAATGCCGGCAAACTCAGTGGAAACTGGAAAAGCATTACCCATTGAGATGGTTGAGCATTTATTTCAGCAAGGATTGGCTTGGGGTAAAAAGTTATCTCAAAATTTAGAAAGTTATATTGTGATTGGGGAATGTGTGGTAGGAGGTACAACTACAGCCTTAGGAATACTCACAGGACTAGGAATTAATGCCACGGGTAAAATTAATAGCAGCCATGCCGAATGTAACCATACCCAAAAAACGGAATTGGTGAAATTAGGATTAGGAAATTTAAAATGGCATAATCCCCTAGAATTATTAGCCGCAGTAGGGGATCCGATGCAGCCTGTAGTCGCAGGCATGGCGATCGCAGCCAGTCAAAATGGTGGAGTATTACTAGCAGGTGGAACCCAAATGTTAGCTGTTTATGCTTTAGTTAAGGCGATCGCTGAATTCAAAAATCTAAATTGGCAACCTGAAAATATAGCAGTAGGGACAACACGTTGGGTGGCTGAAGATGTTACAGGTGATACGGTTGGATTAGCCCACTCAATTACCCCAGAGCCGATTTTACTATCAACGCAATTAAGTTTTGCCCAATCAAAATATTCGCAACTGCGGATCTATGAACAGGGATTTGTCAAGGAAGGTGTGGCGGCTGGGGGCTGTGCGATCGCCGCTAGTCTTTATCAAAATTGGAATCAACAGCAATTATTAAATGCGATTGAAGAAGTTCTCGCTAAAATGGGAATCAAACCAGAAATGGAGCCGAGATCTTGATTACCCTTGTTACGGGCGCAACTCGCTCAGGTAAAAGTGAATGGGCAGAGGCTTTAGCGACTCAAATTGGACAGCCCGTAATTTACATAGCTACATCTCAAATTGATCCGAGTGATCAGGAATGGATGCAACGGATAAAACAACACAGCGATCGCCGTCCCGATCATTGGCAAACTTTAGAAGTAACTACTGATTTAGCTAATACAGTGCGATCAGCAAGTTTAGATACCTGCTTGTTAATAGATTCTCTAGGTACATGGGTAGCAAATCTTTTAGAAGCAGAAGATCGGGTCTGGAACGAGATTTCAACCGAGTTTTTAATCAGCCTTAAAACTACAAAAGCCCATGTCATTATGGTGTCCGAAGAGGTAGGTTGGGGTGTGATACCCGCTTATCCATTGGGGAGATTATTTCGCGATCGCCTTGGTTCCTTAAGCAGGCAAGTGGGGAATATTGCTCATCCTGTTTATTTAGTTGCGGGTGGACATATTCTTAATTTGAGCGTCCTCGGTACACCTTTAAATTTTGCGATAAATTCATAAGAAATGTTGATCACATTACTATTTCAACTGCGATCGCCTATTATGATAGAGATATATCTATAATAAAAACCCATACTAACTTGAGACAGGCAACACTCCATCAGTTAAAAGTTTTTGAGGCAGTTGCGCGCCATAACAGCTTTACAAGAGCAGCAGAAGAGCTGTTTTTAACTCAGCCCACGGTGTCTATGCAGGTCAAGCAATTGGCAAAAGCGGTTGGACTTCCACTATTTGAGCAGGTTGGCAAACGGCTTTATCTGACTACCGCAGGTAAGGAACTATTTGGTACCTGTAAAGAACTATTTGAAAAACTATCTTTGTTTGAAAGTACGATCGCGGACCTAAAAGGCTTAAAACGTGGTGCGCTTAGGCTATCTGTAATTACAACAGCGAAGTATATAATCCCCAGATTATTAGGTTTATTTTCCCAACGCTATCCAGGGATTGATATTTCCTTGAAAGTCACAAATCATGAACGGATTTCGGATCGGTTATTAACTAACCAAGATGATATTTATGTTATGAGCCAACTGCCTCAAGATTTTGATATTGCCATACATCCATTTCTAGAAAATCCTCTAGTAGTCTTGGCTCCCCGATCGCATCCCTTGGTTAAAGAAAAGAATATTCCCCTTAAACGTCTAGCAGATGAACTATTTATTATGAGGGAGCCAGGTTCGGGCACAAGGCAAGCAGTACAGAAATTATTTGATGAACATGGGATTTCCGTTAGGGTAAAACTTGAGCTTGGTAGTAATGAGGCAATTAAACAGGCGATCGCTGGCGGTTTAGGTATATCTGTGTTATCTCGCCACACCCTTACCTCAGAAAGTATGAATAGAGAGATTGCTATCCTAGACGTGGAACACTTTCCCATTCATCGCCATTGGTATGCGGTCTATCCTGCAGGTAAGCAGCTATCAATTGTGGCACAAACTTTTTTTGATTATTTAATGCACGAAGGCAAAGCGATCGCCGAACAAACTTTTCTTAATGGTCTCTAAGAGCTTTATCCCCAAACTAATATGTAACTAATCTTAAAGAATAGGTTTCAACACTTATTGGTATTCTTATATTTAAGTAAACCTTTAAAAATTTAGGATAAATCTAATGGCAGCTAGTTATTTACCTCCAATTTTAGTTCTAATCACAGGACTCGTATTTCCTGCAGTAGCGATGACTTTTTTATTCTTGTATATCGAGCGTGAAGCTTAACTTAATCAGTTATAGATCTTACTCCCTTCCCAGTCAAAGATTAGTCTTTTGGGGGTTAAGGGGCTTTGCCCCTTAACCCATTTCAACTGTGTATATTTCTACGGTGGGAAGGGAGTACTAAAAGTTAATAAGCAAAAAGCGTCGGGAATATCTTAATTCCTGACGCTTTTTATGTTTTAGATTATAGATATTATCAAACTAAATTGCCGAGCCTAGACCTATGTAGGAACCATAGAAAAATACACCTAATAGAGTGATTATGCCAGTACCAGCTACTGTTGCCACTACCCACAGAGGGATACGTCCACCTTGTTGCATTTAATAGTCTCCGTTGATTAATTTTTGAGGATTTTTGATGAAATTAGCAAATGATGAAATTAGTAAGTAAAGTTTCCTAGTTGAAAAAGTAACTAGAGAAAAGAAGCACAGTTACAAAGATTAAAAGCAAGCCTAGAAACAGTGAAGTCCGATTTAACTCTACTGGTTGGCTATTGGGATTTTTATCAGCCATAATAAAACCTTAATTATTTTTTTGATTATTGAGATTTGACTATCAGTATGCAAAAGCTAATAAGCTAAGCGTATAGTAAGCATAAGTGCTTAACGACTAATAAATTGCATAGCAGTAATTGCGCCAAGGAAAAATACCGAAGGTACTCCCAAAGCATGAATTGTTAGCCAACGAACCGTAAAAACAGGGTATTGAACTGGAAGATTGGGGTTGCTCATAGTTACTTAGATGTTACTGAGATAAAAAAGTTGATAGGAATTATTTATTGTAATTAGGAATTTCTTGACCTGCGTCATAGCGATCTTGCAAAATTGGAGCCTCTTGGCGATCGCTGGTGTAATATTCATTAGGGCGAGGTGTGCCAAAGATATCATAGGCAAGACCCGTTTGCACAAATAACCAACCTGCTAAAAATAGTGCAGGAATTGTAAGGCTGTGAATTAGCCAGTAACGAATACTTGTAATAATGTCTGAGAATGGACGCTCTCCCGTAGTACCTGCCATAAGTTTTTAATCCCTATTTAATATTGATAAAATATTTTATTTACTAATAATTTAACATTTTACACTGGTTTTACGTTCTAAATTTTACACCTCAAGATATACAAACAAGAAGTAATTAGTAGAGGCACAGCATCCACACTGCTAAACCCAAGTGTATTTTGGGCAGTAATCTAAATAATTTCCAATCTTTAATCCGAGCAGTCGTTAGCTAACTAAATCGGCAATGACTTTAGCAGTGACTGGGGCAAGTAAAATCCCATTGCGGTAATGTCCAGTTGCCAAAATTAAATTACTGAAGTTAGAGCTAGTTTCTAAAATTGGCATTTCTTCAGGAGCATGGGGACGAAAGCCCCACCAAGTAGATTGAATTGTCATTGTAGCGATCGCAGGATAGAGACGAATAGCACTATTTAGTAAATTAGAAATCCCTTGGGCAGTATTCCCCCCCAAAAAACCCACATCCTCCACCGTTGCCCCGATAATAATTCTGCCATCTTGACGGGGAACAATATAGATATCTTCGGAATACAGAACAGTCTTGAGGCTGCAATTGGGATCAAATACTGATAACATTTGCCCTTTGCGGGGTGATATTGGTAATGGCATTAATTCCCTTGTCCATGCGCCTGTGGCTAAAATATAGCGATCGCTTTGTAAATTGCCATCACTAGTAACTAAATGTCTAACTTGATTTTGAGCGGGTTCGATACTATAAACACTCACACCTTCTAGGATTTTTACAGAACGTAATCGTAGGGCTGCCAATAAAGCTTGGGCTAAACAGCGATTATCAACTTGTGCATCTTGGGCAAACCACAGTCCAACTGCCACATTATGATTTAGTCCTGTTTGGATTGCTTTAATTTGTTGGCGATCGCAATATTCAGGAAAAGTATGTAAGTTGAGCTTCCAGATTAAAACTTCATTGACGTAGGGAGACAAAATTCCACATTGCCAATAGCCACACTCCATTCCTGTCAGGGCTTGCAATTTTTCAATCCAATCAGGATACAGTGAACGACTGCGCAGTGCCAAGTCTAGTAATGCTCCTGATAATCGCTCCGCTTGGGGTGCCAACATTCCTGCCGCCGCCCAAGTTGCGCCATTAGCACAGGTATTGCGTTCTAGGATTGTAACTTCTGCTCCCAAAAGTGATAATTCTAAGGCGATCGCCAAGCCAATTACCCCACCACCAATAATTAATACGTCAGTCATTTATGATTAAGAAGCCAGTACAATTTCTGGTAAAGGGACTTTAGCCCTACAAATATAAATCTACTTAGTATATAGAATAAATTGGAAGAGCAGAAAAATTCAGAATCTTGGTTATCAAACCAAAAAGAAAATATTCGCACGATTATAATTGCTGTAATTTTGGCGATTTTGCTCAGAACTTTTGTGATCGAACCACGGTATATTCCCTCTGCCTCGATGGAGCCAACCCTGCAAATCGAAGACAGAATCATTGTCGAAAAAATTACTAATTTTTGGAGATCGCCTGAGCGTGGAGAAATTTTAGTTTTCTATCCTCCCGCATCACCACTAATTGAAGATAATTCCAAGGCATATATCAAAAGAGTAATTGGGCTACCTGGAGATCTGATTTCCATCCATGATGGTCAAGTATTTGTGAATGGTCAGGCTTTAACCGAGCCGTATATTGCGGAGTCAATTAACTATTACTTACCCGATAAGCCCCTAGAGTCAGCGATCAGGGTTCCTGCTAATAGCTACTGGATGATGGGTGACAATCGCAACAACAGTAATGATTCGCATGTGTGGGGATTTCTACCCCAGCAAAATATCGTAGGTCGAGCAGTATTACAATTTTTTCCGTGGGATGACCGAACAGGGCTGATTAAGACTCCTAGTTATTAATTAGAACTACTCCCTTCCCACCGTAGAAATATACACAGTTTAAATGGGGTTAAGGGGCTAAGCCCCCACACCCCCAACCCCACACCCCCAAAAGACTAATCTTTGACTGGGAAGGGAGTAGGAGGGGTTTTAAGTAATATCTTGGCAATTTCAGCAACCTGCTCGGTGGGGTCATTTGCTAAAGTTTTCAGACTAGCGAGCGCCTGCTCTGTGCCAATATTTGCAAAAGCCTGTGCCAAACGATGACGAATTTGCCAATCGGGATTATCCATAAGGGGTAATAATAAATCTAGGCTACGGGGATCTCCTAATTCTCCGAGGGCACCGATCGCTGCAATTCTCACAAGATCGTTAGGATTATTGCTAAGGGCATTAGCCAAAAGTTCAAAGCCCCGCACATCTCCCAACTCACCTAAGGCAGCAATTACACTAAACTGCATCAACCAATCATTTGTATGTCTATAGGCATGGGCTAGGTGATCAAAGGCAGAGGTAAGTTTTAGGGCGCCTATGGCATCGGCGGCGGCGGCTTTTACATCCATTTCTGGATCATTAAGGAGGCGATCGCTCAAAATTCCTAAGGACTGTTCTAGGTTGTGACCACCAACCGTTGCTAATTGACTGACGGCATCATAACGAATACGAGCATTTTGATCGCTAGAAGCAATGGAGGCAAACTCAAATCTTTCTGCTAATGAAAAATTTCGGCTTTGGGCTAGAGCTTGCATTCTCTCACCATATTCTTCGGATTTAAGCTGCGAACGCAGGTGGTCAATATCTAGCATTAAATAATTATAATTAGGGCTTTGTCTAAACTTTGTTCAGGGTAAATCTTAGTAAGCTAAGGTTTCGAGGGTTTCACGCAGATAATTACTCACTAATTCATCAAGCTTTTGCTCTACTTTTTGATCGTTATTAGTGGTTTCGACTAGTCTTGATCGCTTCCATTTTTCAAAACCAGTGCTGCCAGCAATTACTTGCTTAAGGTTATCCCAATCTTTTGTATCTTGCTCTGGATTCATGTTTAGCTCTCCTCTGGCTCTATTATGGCTTTCTTAGAATGGGCTAATAACTCTCAATCAACTATTTTGATAATTGTTCAGAGATAATCTAAATACTATCATCTTCTTAAGCGTCTATAACTATGCCTGAATTAACCGATTTGGAATCTAGGTTGACAGTAACTGAACTGCGCCCCAGCTACGCTATTCCGTCTGTATTAGCAGTTATAGGTATACCTTTGTGGTTTCTTAAATTTTGGGCGATCGCTGGCGTACTACTTTTATTTAGCGTATTTCTAACTTTCCAAACTGCCACTCTTCGCCTAATTTTTACTGATACTAGTTTAGATATTTATCGCACTAATAGCTTAATTCGGAGATTTCCTTACAAAGATTGGCAAAACTGGCAAATTTTCTGGGCACCTATTCCCATTCTGTTTTATTTTAAGGAGGTAAAGAGTATTCATTTCCTCCCAATTATTTTTGATCCCCAAACCCTAGAAGCCTGTCTAGAATTACATTTTCCCCGAAAGTAACTAATGATTATTCTCACTTCTCTTATTTATTTTTGTCTAGCTGGGATTTGTGAAATTGGCGGTGGTTACTTAATTTGGTTATACCTACGAGCAGGTAGAAGTATCTGGTTTGCTCTTTTTGGGGCAATTCTGTTAATACTCTATGGTTTTATTGCTACGCTCCAACCTACAAATTTTGGACGCACTTATGCTGCCTATAGCGGTATTTTTCTGTTAATTTCCCTTCTTTGGGGCTGGCAAGTGGATGGGATTAAACCAGATCAGTTCGATTGGCTAGGGGGAGCGATCGCACTATTAGGAGTATTGGTAATTATGTATGCACCCAGAACTTGATAGTTAAATGTTAATCAATCTAAATCAATCTAAATTAAATGGATTTTTGACTTGTAACTGGAATGCGATCTCTCAAATTAATATTACGAAATTGAATTGGGAGTAGAGAATAAATACTTTATGACACCAGCCGCCACACTGACAAATACAGCAGTTAAAGCCCCACGACTGATAAATTCTTCATTACCAATTCGCTTATCAATGCCATTCAGTTTTTCTCTAACCTGTTTAATTTCGCCGCCAAGTCTCTCTTCGACCAGTTTAATTTCACCTCCTAATTTCTCTTCTACCCGCTTAATTTCGCCGCCAAGCCTTTCTTCAACAGATTTAATATCGCT
>JBBQHY010000062.1:0-9315 GCA_038324415.1 Pseudanabaenales cyanobacterium
CTTGATTGCTGTAATCCAATATAAACGTCTGTTTTGGACAACTAGAAGTACGACAGATGTATCTTTTCTTGCCCGTTGCACTATGCCCATGTCTATAAATTTCTATGCCTCCACATGTTGGACAATGAACTGATTCAGTTAGCATAATATTTTCTCTGATTTATTGCTCTGCCATTTTATTCCTTTCAACAACTTTGTAACACTACCTATTTATCCTTATTACATAGCCCGTATTGGTTCTATTCCCATAGGTATAATTTCCATCAATTTGATAATTATAATCTTCTCCTGTTAATTGATTGGTAGCATCATACTCATAGAAATTAGTTCCATCCTTATTCATATTGATGGAGCGAGCGATGCTTTAACGCCTGATCGCCATTTCGAGCAGTGCGGTTACTCAAATAAAATCCCTTAATCAATGATCGCCTATTCCCATCTCTCATCAACTCAAAGTGCGATCGCCTACCTCAATTTAAAATCGTAGTTGCAAGTTTAACTTAAAATACAGTTTGTTACCTTTTTCTAGGTATAAACTTCCATAACGATGACGAGTTGTTGAAGGGGTATCTAATTTTATATTTTCGTACAAATAGTTTTTTAGTGTTTCCAAATCAATAATATGAAATGCGACACAATTACCACTATTTTTGAGGACAATACTACCATTTGCCTCATATACTCCATCCCATTTAGTTCCCGCAAAAAAGCCTAACAAAACATCAACTAATAACTTTTGGATTTTATTTTTTAGGGCAGTTTTATCACCATAATTTATTTGCTGATTAAGTATTCCTTGTTCATCAATAAAATCTACTATCCTTGAGATAGAATTGATTCTATTTCTAAAGTAAGCTAATAAAACATAGGCAATAATCTCAGGCATTAGAGAGTCCACCATTTTAAGATTATAGGTCATGGTATCTTTCTCTGCACCGATATACTTGAATGTTCCACCATAGCTTACAATAGCTTCTATTCTATCTCTTAGTTTTGTATCTGTATTAATACTGTTGATATCAGAAATTTTGGAGCTATCTAAGTTTTCAATTTGAAAAACAAAATTAGTATTGCCTGAAGCATTTAATAGAGTTGGCTTTGCACCCAAATAAGATTTAATCCCAAATCCTTCATTAGTTTTAGTAATTGCTTGGTTAGCAATATCTAATAAAATATCTGATTTTTGCAAGCTATGTCCGCCTTTTACAATATTAAAACCTAAAGCGTTTTGAATAGCAGTAAAGCCAGTTAATTCAAATGTCTTTTCACTTTTTTTGATATCATCTGTAAGGTCTTTTAATATTTGATTAGTGATAATGTTAGAAATATTAACAAGACGTTTATCACCAGTTTTTCTGTCAACTATTTCAATATTTGATTTATCGACAATAAAGAAATCTAAATTTAAGTTTTTTGTCGTAACCTTGTGGATATCAAAGAAATCAGCTTTAGCATTTAAATCGGAATCAGCTAGAAATAATTGTTGTTCAGCCAGCAATTTAACGAAAAGTAATAATTCACTCCATTCACCTTTGTTGTGCTTTGTTTGCATTTCTATATGATGTGTATTTAGTGTGTTCATGTAAGTAACTAAATTGAGTCCAATTTCTTCAACAGTATCAACAGCAACGCTATTACCTAACTGTTTAATAGCTTGTGTATCAGAAACAGGGAAATAAAAATCATCTGGAAATCCTTGCATCTTTCTTGCTTCTACATAAGATAATCTGCGAATTTGATTGTCAACCATATAGGCATCCCAATTTCTGCGATCATCAATCTGGGAACCCCGACCTCCAACGCGAATGGTAAAACCAATATCCCGTGTACAGTGTCCTTCCCATACATCACTCATTGTAAATTTCAATGGCTTAGACGAAGGGAAATTAAAACCACGCATAAATCCCTCATCTCTAAATCCAAGTATAAAAACACGAGGACGAAGTTGTGGTAAGCCATAGTCTGAAGCTTTAACTACTTTGAAATAAAATGAATAGCCCAATTCATTCTCTAATATTTCTCGAATAACGTTAAATGTTTTTCCTGAATCATGACTCACTAAACCGCGTACATTTTCTAAAAAGAAAGCCTTCGGTTTTTTTGCTTCGATAATATCAGCAATGTTAAAAAACAAATTTCCGCGTTCAGAATTGTAATTATCATTAAAGCCTCTTTTATATCCAGCTTGACTAAAAGGTTGACAAGGAAACCCAGCACACAACAAGTCAAAATCAGGAATGTCATTTGGCATAACATTACGAATATCATCATTAAATAGCCCATTCAAGAATAGTTCAGGGGATATATTTTCGTAATTATGCTTGTAAGTTTTTCTAGCATCTGTATCAATTTCTGATGCAAATACGCATTTTCCTCCTAATCGGTGCATAGCAAGATGGAAACCACCAATACCCGCAAATAAATCAATAAATGTGAATTTGCCAGTCATCAATTGTCTAGAACTCTCAAGATAGTATTCAAACAGTTTTTAATTATGAAGTTTCATTCTATCGTTAAGTAAGTATAAACCTGATGCTACATTATCCGCTATCGTCCAAATTACTAGATCGTGATCGCCTGTACAAATAATCACCAAATGATTGTTATCAAATTTGCAGCATAAACATTTTGATCGCAAGTTATCAAAACTACTGAGTTACCATGACTCTGAACTACTAAGGCTGTTGATACAATCTGGCGATTGCGTATTTTATTAACAGAAGTTTGTTCCACACTTCTCTCAATTATCTCAATATCTAATGGATTGATAAAAATTCGTTTATTATCCTTCAGCACTTTTAGCAAACCATTAACCGAAGGAATCGAAGTTTTACCACAATTAACAATCTACATCGCCTCAGCCAAACAGATCGCAGGTAAAATCAAATTACTGCTTGAATCGGAAATAATTGCTTTAGTAACTATTCCTAAACGAGAATTTCCCTCCAAAAACTAGATTAAAGCATTGGTATCTAGAATATATTTCATATTGATAGATTTATACCCAACCGAGCGCATCATCAGTATCGCCATGAAACTCAGTATCTTGGAAATCAGCCTCATTAGATTGCTGCGAACCTGCAAACATCCCAAAGAATATAGAATGAGTATCTAAATTTACTGATTTAGATGTAAAAAAAATCACAAAAACTTGGCTTTCAATAATTTCTTGAAGGATCTCCGATAATCCAATTTTGCAGTTCTTATACATTCCTTGAACCGTTTGTAACATAATGATTTGTAGTGTTTAAATTACATCATTATCAATACATCGTAGCACTGACAAGTTTTAGCCAAAATTTCACACCCTGAAAACCTACAGTACAATTTCAAGTGCGATCGCCTTTTACATTTATCCAACTAGCGATCGCCGCATCACAACCCAAGCAATTGCTTACTCCTTTCCCAGTCAAAGATTAGTCTTTTGGGGATGTTGGGGCTGCGCCCCCACGAAGGGGCTTTGCCCCTTAACCCCATTTAAACTGTGTATATTTCTATGATGGGAAGTGAGTAACAAACTCTGTAAGCATTATTTCAAAATTCATATTTTTAATTAAGGATGAAGTAATTGACTACCTGATTGCTAGACTAGATCAATCTATACTAACTATCTCCGCCACGGCGATCGCCTACTTGTAAATATTAAAGACAATGTTTGATGAAATTTCCGATAAGTTTGAACAGGCTTGGAAAAAGCTGCGTGGTCAAGACAAAATTACTACCTCTAATATTCAAGGGGCGATCCGTGAAGTCCGCCGTGCGTTACTTGAAGCCGATGTTAATCTCCAAGTAGTTAAAGAATTTAGCGATCGCCTCACCCAAAAAGCCCAAGGCGCAGATGTCATAGCGGGTGTACGTCCTGACCAGCAATTCATCAAAATTGTCTACGATGAATTAGCTGAAGTAATGGGTAGCGAGAATTCTCCCTTAGTTGAGGCTGAAACTGCGCCCACGGTGATCCTAATGGCAGGTTTACAAGGTACAGGCAAAACCACTGCATCTGCCAAGCTTGCTCTCCACTTACGCAAACTCGAACGCAGTACCTTACTAGTTGCCACCGATATTTACCGTCCTGCGGCGATCGATCAGTTAATTACCCTCGGTAATCAAATTGATGTGCCTGTATTCCAGTTAGGTACCGACGCTAATCCTGTGGAAATTGCCCGTCAAGGTGTTGCCCACGCCAAGGCACAAGGAATTAACACTGTGATTGTAGATACCGCAGGACGGTTGCAGATTGATGAAACCATGATGGCTGAGCTTGTCCAAATTAAACAGGCGATCGCTCCCCATGAAGTTTTACTAGTTGTCGATGCCATGACAGGGCAAGAGGCAGCAAATCTTACCCGTACCTTTCACGATCAAATCGGGATCACAGGTGCAATTCTGACCAAACTTGATGGCGATACCCGTGGTGGAGCAGCTTTATCAGTGCGGGCAATTTCGGGGCAACCCATTAAATTTGTGGGCGTAGGCGAAAAAGTCGAAGCTCTGCAACCCTTTTATCCCGAACGCATGGCTTCACGGATTCTGGGCATGGGGGATGTCTTAACCCTAGTGGAAAGGGCGCAGGAAGAAATTAATATTGCTGATGCCGAAAAACTCCAAGAAAAAATTCTCTCAGCCAAATTTGATTTTGATGACTTTCTTAAAAATACCCGCATGATGAAAAGTATGGGTTCCTTTGGCGGGTTACTCAAAATGCTGCCGGGTATGAAAATTAATGATGCCCAAATTAAAGAGGCAGAAAATCAACTCAAACGCTGTGAAGCCATGATTAGTTCCATGACTAAGCAGGAGCGTCAAGACCCCGACCTCTTAGGCAAAAGCCCTAGCCGCAAACAACGTATTGCCAAAGGCTCAGGCTACCAACTCCAAGACGTAACTAAATTGGTATCCGACTTCCAAAGAATGCGAAC
Organism: Pseudanabaenales cyanobacterium; assembly: GCA_038324415.1. Lineage (GTDB taxonomy): Bacteria > Cyanobacteriota > Cyanobacteriia > Pseudanabaenales > Pseudanabaenaceae > PCC-7502. The sequence goes on from JBBQHY010000062.1 coordinate 4,920, forward strand.
GATGATGCAACAAATGGGCAAAGGCAAAATGCCGGGGGGAATGCCAAATGGGATGCAGGAAATGATGGGTGGAAATCAACCACCTGGCAATCAAACCAGCTATGGCAAGAAGAAAAAGAAGAAGAAAGGTTTTGGTGAACTCTAATTTATTTATATGCTTAATATGCTTGATAACTTTAGTGATCGCTTATCTAATGCCAGTTCCCGATTAATAGAACTAATTCATAAATTTGATCGAGCCAAGGTTTTAGTAGTCGGAGATTTAACCCTCGACGAATTTCTGACGGGACAGGTAGAACGTATTTCCCGTGAAGCTCCCGTCTTGATCATTCGTCATGAAGGGACAAAGCAAGTGCCAGGCGGTGGAGCAAATGCCATTTATAATCTGGCAAAGTTAGGCGCAAAAGTAATCGCTGTCGGGATTATTGGCAATGACGATCGAGGGCAGGCAATAAAGACTATTTTTACGGAAGCAGGTATAAACACTTCTGGAATATTTGTGGATAGCGATCGCCCCACAGTCACAAAAACCCGAATCTCTGCCCATGCCCGCCAGTCGGTAACTCAACAAATTGTCAGGATCGATCGCAAATCTGATGTCCCTATTAGCCCAGCTTTACAACAGCAAATAGCAGAATTTATTACGGCAAATATAGATAAGGTCGATGCGATCGTTTGCTCTGACTATGGTGAAGGTGTAATGACCAAGATGGTAATTGCGGCTGCCCTAAAACATAATCTGGTAATTGTCGATGCCCAAAAAGATTTACACCGTTATCAAAGTGCGACGATCTTCACCCCAAATTTACCTGAAGCGGAACTAGCAGTGGGCTATGGCATATCTGAGGCTAATCTCAAGACTGCATCTCAAGACTTATTGAAGCTGACAAATGCCAAACAAATTCTGATCACCCGTGGCGAAGACGGCATGAGTCTATCTGGTAAAGATGGCACTGAGTTGCACATTCCCGCCTTTAATCGTACTCAAGTCTTTGATGTAACAGGCGCTGGAGATACTGTAGTCGCTGCTCTAACTTCAGCCTTGGCAAATGGCAGTTCGTTTTGGGAGGCTGCGGTTTTGGGTAATCTTGCCGCTAGTATCGTGGTTAGGCAGTTTGGTACCACCACTACTAATCCCACGGAAATGCTAACAGCTTTAGAAAACCTCTTGAGTCAAGAAGATTAATTCAGAGGCTATTCTAAATTATCTGTTGAGGATACCTTCGTTAAAAATGCCACAGACTCGACATGGGCAGTTTGGGGAAAGAAATCCAGAGGTTGAACCTTAGAAATTTTATAGTTACCTGCAGTGACTAATAAATTTAAGTCTCTAGCTAGAGTCGCAGGATTACAACTGACATAAACAATGCGGGGAATATCTGATTTACATAGATAGGCGATCGCATCGGGATGACAACCTTTACGGGGTGGATCTAAAAGAATAACATCGGGCTTGAGATCCAGTTGGGGCAGTAACTCTTCGACCGTGCCTGTGTGAAATGTGACATTACAAATCCCATTAATTTTAGCATTTTGTTCGGCTTGGGCAGTGGCTTGGGGTTGAATTTCGAGGGCGATCGCCTGTTTAACTTTTTTAGAAAGTGGCAAAGTCAAAGTTCCTATACCTGCGTAGGCATCAATAATCATATCAGTTTTTTGTAGTTGCAATTCCCTTTGAATGAGGCTAACCAATACTTCTGCCTGTTCTGTATACACCTGAAAAAATGTATCTGCCCGCAGTTGGAATTTCAAACCTGTAAATATTTCTTCAATATAATCTCGTCCCGCAATACAGCGAGTTTCGGCACCTAAAATTGTATTAGTGCGATCGCTATTTCGATTTAACATCACTCCCACCAGATTAGGATTCGCTTCCATCCACAAAGGAGCCTGAAGTTCGAGTTTTGGCACTTCCCAGTCCTTGGCAACTATGGTTAACAAAATTTCACCCGTATTTCTACCGATTCTTAGGCAAATATGACGGATTAAGCCCCTATGGGTATTTTCATCGTAGATTTGCCATTCACGCTTCCGAATATCTCGTTTTAGCCCTGCTAAAAATGGATCTAGGCGTTGATCTTGGACAGGACATTGATTAATATTAACGATTTTGTGGCTGCGCTTTTGGTAATAGCCAATTTTGACCTTGTTCTCACCTTTATCATGATGATCGGTCGCGAGGGGATAGGAAACTTTGTTCCGATATTGCAGAGGGTCGGGAGCAGGAATAATGGTGGACATTACCGAGTGAATTTGTTCAGATGCAAAGCCGCCTATTCTTTGCAGAGCCTGGACTACTTGATTTTGCTTAGATTCAAGCTGGTATTCATAGCTTACGACCTGCCACTGACAGCCACCACATTTATCCGCCACAATACAGCTAGAGCGAACTCGGTGAGGGGATGCAGTTAGAACTTTTTCGAGGCGGGCATGGGCGAATTTGGGTTTAACGTAGGTGAGTTTTGCTTCAACAATATCCCCTGGGACAGTATCTGCCACAAAAATTGCAATATCTTGATAGCGACCAACTCCATCCCCACTATCGGATAGGTCAGTAATTTCGAGGGAGATGATTTGATCTTGTTGCATTACTCAAAAATTTAGTTAACATTCAATAATAATCGAATTTAAGAATAAACCACTGCCAATATTTCTAGATCAAGTTTTTGCAACTTGTTTACTTTTACGATCAAAAAATCCTACTAACATCACTCCAAAGGTAATCAATATCGTCCCCAGCCATCTGCTCACACCTACTTGATCGCCTAAAACCAACCAAGCCGCAATGGTTGTCAAAACATAGTTAGAGGCAATCAACGGTAAAACATAACTCAACTCTAGGCGAGATAAAGCTACTAAATAAAAAGATAAAGAAGCCATCAATAAAAATAAAGCCACCCATAACCACGGGCTATTGACTAACTGCCAACCAAACTTAAATAAAACTAGAGGATTGAGCGTATTAATTTCGCCTAATTCTTTAATTCCCTTACCTAGACTGAGATTACCTGCAACTTGAGTAACAACTACCAGAGCCAATATTACAAAATTTATCAAAGCATATACCTAACCTTTTCTGCTATATTAACTCTGCATGAGACGGCTTGAAAGACTTAATTATCCGTGGGCAATCCTAGCCTTAAATATGGATATTTGCGGATTATCAGCATAAATTTGTGAGAGGAGTAGAAAATGAAATTTGCGATCGCAGCCTTAGGTGGCTTAACAATTTCTGTGGTTTCTATAGGAGTTTGGGTTCCTAAAGCGATCGCTCAGATGTTTATAGAAATCCCTAAAAGTAATTTTTTCCCGCAATCCATCACCAATCCTACCCCTACAACTCCAGCTAAACCCCTATCTAATACTGCGACCGATCTGCAAAAAGAAGCAAATCCTGTACCCGATTCAAGTAAGTCTCAAGTTGCCAATGAATCTGAACCCAAAAAACTTTCCCCACTCCAACGTCCGCTATTTAGATTATTTGGATTTGAGACAGCCTACACCCTTAAACAGCAGGAACTAGTCTTTCAAATTTCAGGCACATCATTTAATAATCCCTTCGACTTTAGAGGCGATTCTAACCGCAGTAATGATACTAATGTTGGATTTACCTATGGTATTACTGACAATCTGCAAATCAGTATCAATGCTGCTGGTAAAGATGACACCATTTTTAGAAATTTTGTCCGACCTGATAGCGCTCTACAGTTCTTTTACGGCAATATTCCCATCACATTAAAGTTCAAATACCTCGAAGACGATAACTTAACAGCAGCAGCAGTTCTTAGTACCGAATTTTCTTCTCCAGTACCTGGATTATTTACCCGTGGTGGACGAAATGTAATTTTTGCCAACCCAGGACCCAGAACCAGTTTTAACGGTGTTATTCCCACTGACGAATTTCAAGCAATAGATAATACCCCCTACTTCAGTTTGGCTTTTCCTCTAGCCTATAAAGTTAACGATCAATTAGTTCTGAACCTCAATCCCCAAGTTAGCTTCTTTCCCAGTAGCATTGCTGCTAAAACCACCTTTGGTAGCACCAGTAATTTAGTTAATCAACGGGTGGGATTTAATGGCGATCGCCTAGATTACTACGGAACAGTTGCAGGGATAGGGGTTGGGGTCAATTACATGATTACCCCTAAGTTGCAATTTGCTGCGGATTTTACGCCCATATTCTCAGGTAAAAACTCGGCTGGAATTGCTGAAGATTCTTTATTTGTGCGTCGATCAGTCTGGAACGTGGGCTTGCAATATGCTCCAAATAGCCGCACTGCTGCTAGTATCTATGCCACTAACCGTTTTGGCCCAACGGCATCATCACCATCAAACCTATTAGTCCAACCCAATGGTGAATATGCGATCGGTGCTTTGTTTACTTTTCTGCCTGACC
>JBBQHY010000063.1:0-9311 GCA_038324415.1 Pseudanabaenales cyanobacterium
AACAACCTATCAATCAACAAAATTGGCGATCGCCCCGATGGTTATATGCCGATGCCGATAACTAGGAATGGATCTACCTTTTATTTCACAATTTCTTTAGCAATAGATCCTGCACCTCAGCCCAAAATTAAAATGCGATCGCCCTTGGAAGGCAAACACCTGTTAGAAGATTCTCTAACTAAACTAATTTCCTCATCTTCTCATAAGTCTAATTTAAGAATATTACTAGCTGAAGATAATAAAGTTAATCAAAAGGTAGCTACCCATATCCTGAAACGGATGGGGTATCAAGCAGATTGTGCCGCCAATGGTTTAGAGGTGCTAGAGGCTCTGGAACGTCAAAAATACGATCTGATTTTAATGGATGTGCAGATGCCAGAAATGGATGGAATCAAGGCAACCCAAGAGATACGGGCTAAGTATTTCGACCGTCCTTATATTATTGCTATGACTGCTAATGCCATGCAGGGCGATCGCGAGGCTTGCCTCTCCGTGGGGATGAATGACTATGTAAGTAAGCCCATTCAGCTTGCCGAACTTGAGGCTGCCCTTAAAAAATGTGAGAAAAAACTAAATACCAAAACTGCGGGTCATTAAGCTAGCGATCGCCGTCATACTAACTGCCCACATCAGCGATCGCAAAATAGGAATATCGGCAATGTAACCCACGCTAAACAGAAATCTCGATCCTAAAAAGCCCACCACCAGCAGATTTGTATACTCAGAACTATTTCCACTGATATAAACCATCACCGTGGCAGCAGTAAACAGGATGAATCCTTCAAACGAGTTTTGGTGTGCCCAAGTTGCCCGTTTGCCATAATCGGGAAGGCGATCAAACATTGCCCTCGGTGCACTCATATCATAGTCATTAGTGATGCGGGCATACGCCACAAATATGTAAGGGAAATATACTAACCCTGCGGCGATCGCCAATCCATACAACAGTACTTGTGACGGAGGAACAGACAAATTCATAATAATTAAAGATATATAAAGATATAGAGCGGTAGAGAGAAATTTTTCTTTCTAATCAAGAATTTCTAATTTAAGATGATTCAGATCTATAAATTAAACCTACTGTAACATTTCATGAAGATACTACAAATGGAGGTGTACCAAATCAAAACCTCGCAAATCTATGGGTAGAAGTAAATTAGCCGCACTTTGGGAATTTAGTCGCCCCCATACCATTATTGGTACCAGCCTTAGTGTTTCAGCCTTATATTTGATGGCAGCCAATTCGATCGCCTCGGTGTCAGACTCAATTGGAGTATGGTTATGGTCTGCGATCGCCTGTATTTGCGCCAACATTTATATTGTAGGTTTAAATCAATTAACAGATGTGGAAATTGATAAAATTAACAAACCAAACTTGCCCTTAGCTGCGGGTGATTTTTCGATTCCCCAAGGTTGGATAATTATTAGTGTAAATCTTCTATTGGGATTAGCGATCGCCCTAGTATTAGGAAAGTTTTTATTATTAACCGTAGTTACCAGCCTCATCATCGGCACAATTTATTCCCAGCCGCCAATTAGATTAAAAAGATTTCCGTTTTGGGCTTCGGTTTGTATTTTTTCCGTAAGGGGCTTAGTTGTTAATTTAGGATTATTTCTGCACTTTAATCAAATCTTAAATCAGAACTTAGAAATTCCCCTGAAAGTATGGTTATTAACTGGATTTGTATTGATATTTACCTATGTGATTGCCATATTTAAGGATATGCCAGATATCGAAGGCGATCGCAAATTTAATATAGCCACTCTTTCGATCAATTGGGGACAAGTAGCAGTATTTAATCTATCTAGACAGCTACTTCTGAGCTTATATGTATTCATGGTTCTCATAAGTATTATTTCCCCTCTAATTAATCTAAGTACAGGGTTAAATAATCTAGTATTAGCAATAACTCATGGCAGTTTGGGAATTATTTTATGGCGGAAAAGTAAAGATGTCAATTTGGGGGACCTTCAAGAAATTACCGACTTTTATCAATTTATTTGGAAGCTATTTTATCTGGAATATATAATTTTTCCTATAGCCAGTATTCTTCACGTTACATTCTAAATAATCAAAAAAAAATTAAATAATTAATGGATTGAATGTCTAAACTTATCTATCTCTCTAAATCAGACTTCAAAATCGCCAAGAGTTGTCCAACTAAGCTCTACTATAAAAAATTAGGCTATCCTCAAAATCAAGAAGAGGATTATACCTTCTCTATTAGTACCTTGATAATTCATAAAATAGCTGAATTACTATACGATAATCCTATAATAATAGAGATAAATGATCAAGGTAAAGATGATATTTCTTGGGCTCTAGAAAAAACAAATAAGCATTTGCAGCAAGAAAATATTACGATCCTTAACCCTTTAATTTATCACCAACATAAATTAACTAAAATTGATATCTTATCTAAAAGAGGTAATAAATTCGACCTAGTCTATATTAGACCGAAAGCTATAGATCCAAAATATAAACCTCTTTTTAGGAATAAAAGAGATGGTAAAATCAGCGCAATTTGGTATAGTTACCTTCAAGATATTACCTATCAGACATATATCTTATCTGAATTATTGAGTAGTTTATACACTGATTTTGAAATAAATTCATATTTATGTCTGCCAATTAAAGATCATGTATCTAAAAGCTGTTTAGGTTCAAATTTTACAATATCTTCAGATTATAAAGTTAAGTTCTTAGGAGATATTAGGGAATTAAGAAATGATCATATTTTGCAGTTTATTAATGTTAACGAAGAAATCTTAGAATTAAAACCAAAAGTTGTCGATCTTACTAAAATATACATAGATAGTATAGTTGGTGATATTCAAAAAATACCAAATCCAATTAATAAGAACTGTAAGAATTGCGAATTTAGGCTAAATGAATTACAACAATCAGATCATAATTTAAGTAATGATTCTAGAAATGGATTTAATGAATGTTGGAGTCTTAAAAACTATGTAAAAGACCATATTTTAGATTTATATCAGGTTGCTAAAATTGGTGAGTATAATAATCTTCTTATTAATACATTAATTGAACAGGGAAAATCTAGCTTATATGATATTCCACTTGATAGTTTGAATCATAGTAGCTTTAAGAATCGACAACTTATCCAAATAAATCATTCTAGAAATAATAAAGAATGGATTTCCGAAGATTTAGTAGAAGTTCTAAATTCTTTTACATATCCTTTGCATTTCATTGATTTTGAAACCTGTCGCCTAGATATTCCCTATAGTCATCAACTCAGAGCCAATGAACAAATTGCATTTCAGTGGAGTTGTCATACAATTACAAAGGAATCCCATGAGTATATAAACACCAATTTTATTGATGTCAGTGGTAAATTCCCTAACTTTAAATTTGCTGAATCTTTAAAGAAACAGTTAGGTAATGAAGGTACAGTGTTTGTATGGGGAACCCATGAAAAAAGTGTACTCAAGGATATATATGAACAAGCCTATTATTATCAATATCAAAATCAAGATATCTTAATATGGTTAGAAAGTTTAATCTCAGATTTTGATCAGAATGTAACCCCAAATTTGCACATAGTAGATATGAATAGCCTGACCTTGAAACATTACTTTCATCCCTTAATGAAAAGTAAAACTTCTCTTAAATCTGTATTGCCAGCAATTTGGACTACTAATAGTTATCTGCATGAAGTTTCATGGCTATCTCAATATTTACAACGGGATCGATCAGGTCAAGTTTTAAGCCCATATCAAACCTTGCCCCAAGTTGAAATCGATCATAAATATCAAGTAATCAAAGAAGGGAGTGGCGCAATGCTAGCCTATCAAGAAATTCTTTATAGGCCCTATAAGGACGATCAAAATATTAAAGAAAAATGGGAAATTCTCCTAAAACAATACTGCTGTCTTGATACTCTAGCAATGGTAATAGTCTGGACGCATTGGCAACACCTAATAGATTCTCGATCCAAAATTTGTTAATGCTGAAATTTAAAATTATTCATCACGATCGTCTTGACTCTACAAATAGCGAAGCATGGCGACTGATTGATCAAGGCATAGGAAGTGAAGGCATGGTAATTATTGCTAAAAGCCAAACATCTGGGCGGGGACAACGGGATCATCAATGGCGATCTCAGACTGGGGGTTTATACTTATCGGTGATTTTACAGCCGCAGATTTCTGCCAGTTTAGGAGCGCAAATTACCATTTGGAGTGCTTGGGGGATTGCCAAGGCATTAAAGACTGTAGTGCCAAATCTTAAGATTAAATGGCTTAATGATTTAGTTGTGGAGAACCGTAAACTGGGCGGTATTTTAACCGAAACTAGGGTAACTTCGGGCATCATGAACTATGCAGTTTTAGGAGTGGGCATAAACTGGTTAAATGATGTCCCCGATCTGGGGATTACCTTAGGGGATTTAGCTAGTAATTTAGAAAATCTCGAAAGCCTAGAGTTTTTAGTACTTTCGGGAATTAGTAATGGTTGGGATTATTGGCGTAAAGAAGGAATTGAGTCGATTTTACCTCAATATTTAGAGCTAATTTCTAAGTATACAGTTGAACTTGGCGATCGCTCTGGTACCATTACCGCCATTACCGCTACTGGAGATTTAGTAATAGAGTGGCATAATAATTTGGGAACCTCAAACCTCAAGGCTGGTTCTATTTCTTTAGGTTATCGAAGCTAATTATGAAAACAAGCATTGATCGTTACTCAGAATCTCTACTTACTCCCTTCCTACCATAGAAATATACACAGTTTAAATGGGGTTAAGGGGCAAAGCCCCTTCGTGGGGGCGCAGCCCCCACACCCCCAAAAGACTAATCTTTGACTGTGAAGGGAGTAGTTGCCAAGAAGCGATCGCTATATTGCACAAATATCAGCTTGAGTTAGAAACCCTCCATGTCAAGGCTATATTTTTATTTGGTTCAGTTGCTAGGAATGAGGCTAACACTCAAAGTGATATTGATCTGTTGGCAGAGTTAGAAGGTTATATAGGGTTATTTGGTTTTGCTCAAATTCAGCGTTATTTAGAAAAATTATTTGATTGTGCCGTCGATTTAGGTACACTCGATTCTCTCCAGCCTTACTTGCGGGAACAAGTTTTAGCTGAGGTTATGCGTATCTTCTAGGAAACTTAATGATTCATGAATACTTTCGGGTTAGTCTTGATATTATTTGAGCAACAATCCGAGCCGACTTACCACCTTTAGTTACCCAAATTCGATTATTGCTCCCTAGCTAATGGCACTTCAAGGCTGGTTTTTAGTCTATTTATTCAAGTTAAATTTAAGATTTTTAAGATTTTAATGATGCAAATATTCAAAGCCCTAATTTTGACTAGTTTAGTGTGGGCAACTTTATCAGTTCAAGCTCAAACTCCCAGAAAATCGGCGATCGCTCCTAAAATTAACCCCGAAGTCATAGATAACACCAATAACTTAGCAGTTCCCAATAACCAACCTCCTGTAGTTAATGACCGACCAAGTTCAAATTTAATTCCCTCTATTGCTCCCGTTCCTAGCATTGCAACTAAACCTGAAAAAATTGATGTAATCCTTGAAAATCGTTCCTCTGGCTGTCGAGCGATCGCTAGTAAAGCTATTAACCTCCAACCAAATCTTTGTCCTAAGCCTGTGATTGTCCCCAAGATTGCTAAGGCGATTTTGAATAGTAATGATAAACAGATGCTTTATCCTCTGCCAAATCCCACTGCCATTAGTTCGGGTTTTGGCTGGCGAGTCCATCCTATAACTGGAAAAAGTACATTTCATCAAGGCATCGATCTGGCAGCACCCGAAGGTACTCCGATCTTTGCTGCCTATAGCGGTACAGTGGAAGTGGCAGATTGGTTAGGAGGTTTTGGTAAGGCGGTGGTAATTTCCCACGGCTATAGTTCAGAAACTCGCTATGGTCATCTATCGCAAATTTTGGTGTCCCCCGGACAGTCGATAAAACAAGGTACAGTAATTGGCTTGGTGGGAAGCACGGGTATGTCAACTGGAGCGCATTTGCATTTTGAACTTTGGCAAAGGAATTCGGGAGAATGGAGTGTGGTTGATGCAACGAACTCAGTTTTAGTGGCAATGGATAATCTCAGTCGGTATTTGCAAAGTATGGCAGGGCGTTAATCTAGCTGGCGTTAATTTAGCTACTGACAAGCCGACTCAGGTATCGTTCAATTAAAATAATTGCCACAATGTCATCTACGGGTCGGGGTGGCGATCGCAATCCTAGGGGAATTAAATTAACTAAACCTTTGGGCGGATAAATTTGCCAATAGCGTTGTCGAGCTTCTTGACTGCTAAAACGTTCATCAACTGTGACAATGTTTATTTCAGGAAATTCATCATTAAATTTAGACTTCCATGCCTTGGCAGTGGTTTGATCTCCCATGATAATTAGGGCGATCGCGTGCTTAGTGAGGAGGTTATGAACTGTGGCGATCGCTTCATGACTAGAAATTACAGCTTGAAATAAAATCCTACGATCTAAAGCCATTACTACCAATCCACATTTATCTCGTCCGGGGTCAAATCCTAATAACACTGTTTATTTTGAGAAGTTTATTTATAGAATAAATCGCCATAATTTTGCTGAATCCAAGTTTGATAAGCTCCTGTTTGGACTTGCTCAACCCAGATCGAATTTGCCAAATACCATTGAACTGTCTTTAAATAAACCACTATCAAAACATTCCTTGGGTTCCCAGCCTAAGTCTCGCTTGATTTTACTGCAATTAATGGCATAGCGGCGATCGTGTCCGAGGCGATCTTTAATAAACAGAATTAAATCTGCATATTTAGAATTGATGGGAATATTGACCTGAAAATTGACAGGAGCTAATTTATCTAAAATCTCACATATTTTCGTAACAACCTCCAGATTTGTAATTTGATTATTGCCGCCAATATTATATGTATTCCCAACTTCGCCCCCTGCCCAATCCAAATAGATCGCAGTACAGTGATCCTCTACATACAGCCAGTCTCGAAAATGTAAACCATCGCCATAAATTGGTAAATGCTTCCCCTGTAAAGCTTTGATAATCATGAGGGGAATCAACTTTTCAGGAAACTGTCGGGCTCCATAGTTATTAGTACAGTTGGTAGTTAAAGTGGGGAATCCGTAAGTGTGATAGTACGATCGCACTAAATGGTCGGCACTGGCTTTGGATGCGGCATAGGGACTATTAGGCTTAAAGGAACTGGTTTCCGTAAATGCTAAATCTCCTGCCCTCAAAGACCCATAGACTTCATCGGTTGAAACCTGCAAAAATCGAAATCGCGATCGCTTCTCTGAGCTTAATTTTTGCCAATACTCCTTACAAGCTTCCAACAACTCAAAAATGCCAACTATATTCGTTTGGATAAAGTTAGTAGGATTTAAGATTGAGCGATCGACGTGACTTTCTGCCGCAAAATTAATTACAGCATCAGGCTCATACTTATCTAAAAGGGAATTCACCAGAGGGCGATCGCCAATATTACCTTTAATTAAAACGTAGCCAGAATCATGCGCCAATTGATCTAGGGTATGGAGATTACAAGTATCTGTAATTTTGTCTAGATTAATAATATTTGCCCAGTTTTGCCTACGTGCTTGCAGGATAAAATTAGAACCTATAAAACCCATGCCGCCTGTGATCAATACTGTTTTAATTTTCATCACAGCAGCAAATTTATTCAGATTGTAGTCATCCATTCTAATATCGTTCGATTAACTAGGGATGGAGCTTCATCTTGGGGGCAATGCCCTAAATTTGGGAACTCTATCAATTGGGTTAAGGGTGAATATTTAACTAATTTTCTGCCCAAGGTAACGGGAATAATCCGATCCTTTGTTCCCCATAAAATCAGGATTGGCACCTGTAACTGGGCGATCGCTTGTTGATTAGTTGGTAAGTCATCAACCTGATTCATGGATATATTTAAGTAATAGAAAGCCAGAACAGCATCAGGATCTTGAGCGGGTTTAGCAATAATTTGCACTAGTTCATTATCAACTCGACTGCGATCGCCGTAGGCAAAGTTTTCTAGGACAAACTTAATACTTTTGGGACGGCGAATCCCATAAAAAAGCGGACGGGCTAAGAAACTGCCAACAATAGCTTCAAGCGATCGTTTAATGGGGCGCACAGGTGCAGGCACAAGTTCCTCTAATTCTCTTAAGTCTGGCAGACTAATGGCAACTAAACCCTTAGTCATTTCAGGATGTAAATGGGTTGCCATTAGTGCCACCAATGCCCCTACGGAATTTCCAACAAGAATAATAGGCTTCCGTATAAAAGTTTGCCAAAAATCAAATACCTGCTCTACCCAGACACTGGCTCCATAAAAAGTTGGTGGCTTTTCCGAGTTGCCAAATCCTAATAAATCAAGGGCATAAACTTGATGATGTTCAGATAAAGCCCCATAATTTCCCCGCCAATGCCCAACCGCCGCCCCAAAACCATGCAGTAATAAAACTGCTGGGGCATCGGAATTTTTAGGGAAATTTTGGGTAAATACATAACGAGTTTTCCAACCTCGCCATTGCCAATCTCTTTGTTGAGTTTGATATTTCATTTTCCAATTTGAATTTAGCGGAAAGCTTTTTAACTATTCTCTAACAAAGCTATCTTTGAAAGCAAGTTAAGCCATATTTATGTTTCTTCCACAAGAAGACCCTCGGTTTAAAACTCTTGATGAATTGAGGTCGCTATTTAGGTAGGCGACCGCACACCGACCCATCTGGCATAGTATGGGCAAAGGGATTACCTTTATTGACTGTTCCTGATATCGTGCCACCGTGATTATAATTTTTTTCTATGGCTAGTTAATTATTTTGAAAGATTAGGGGCAACGACATTTGGGAAATTTGCAAAATTTCTTTTTACCCAATCCATCCCTACTTCATTATTGAGCTTGATTTTCTGTGGTGAGTTTGGATAGATTTTGCCAAGAATATCTGCATCTTGGTCTATCACGACTTTAGCAAAGTTTAAAAAAGTATTTCCAAATACATTGAAAATTGGATGCTTGGCTTGACTAAACATGAGGACATAGGTTCTAGTTTGGCTTTCAGCCTCTGGTACAAAAATATGGCATTGGGCTATTTTTCCCAAAAAAGTTTCACCAAAAAAAATTACGAGGGATGGAAAGTGATTCTCTAAATGAGCTTTGAGTTTGGTGGGCAATAGCATTAAGTCTGGCTTTTTCAGCTTTTCTATCAACGAATAGGGTACAGTCGGTAAATCGTAGAAGGCATGGGAAAGATGTCCTTGATCGGTAAATTGATGAAATTCTACTTCTGTAATTTTAAATAGTTCTCGATG
>JBBQHY010000064.1:0-9230 GCA_038324415.1 Pseudanabaenales cyanobacterium
TGTTGCCAAGTTAAATATTTTTGGAGATGGGGTAAGTTTCTGGTGCGGTTACGGGCGATCGCTAGTTGAGACTCAGAGAAATCTACGCCAAATACCTGTCCTGTCTGATTCTTATTGCTAATTTTCCGTGCCAGCATAATCGCCACATCGCCACTGCCACAGCATAAATCAACGAATGTATCGCCCTCTTTAGGATTTGTCCAAGCGATCGCCATTTTTTTCCAAACTCGATGCTGCCCGAAACTTAACCAGTCATTAAGGTTGTCGTACATAGGGGCAACCTGATTAAAAAGTTGCTGTACTTCCTGTCCCAAAGGCAAAGTCGAGTCTGAAATCATTCTAAGTTTAAGCTAATTAAGGCAAGTATTTAATTAAAACGGAGAGGGAGGGATTTGAACCCTCGATAGCTTTCACCATAACAGTTTTCGAGACTGCCGCATTCAACCACTCTGCCACCTCTCCAGAATAGGTAGACACTGAGTTTAGCATTAGTTGAAATTAAAATAATCTTGTTAAATAGGCAAGAGGTCTAATATTTGCACCGAACCGAGTCGCTCATTTTTGAGAATTTATGTCCACTAGAGGTTCAGATGTTAATGTTAAGACTTGAAATTTGAGTGCATAAGTCCTAAATGTCAAACAAGTGTTTAGTTTATAAGTGTGATCGCCCACTTCCCTATCTTCAGTCTTGGGCATGGCAAAAGGCACTTGTAAAAACCCGTCAACAGGATCAAAATCTAGATGACGTATTGATTATGCTTGAACATCCACCTGTTTATACCTTGGGGCAGGGTTCGAGTTGGGAGTATGTGAAGTTCAATCCTGCCCAAGTTGATATTGAATGGCATCGCATTGAACGGGGCGGAGAAGTTACTTACCATGCGATCGGGCAAATAGTTACTTATCCGATCTTAAATCTCCGAAACTATCAACAGGACTTGCATTGGTACCTACGTCAGCTCGAAGAGGTAATTATTTTAACATTGGCAAGCTATGACTTAGTGGGAGAGAGGATTTCTGGGTTAACAGGCGTATGGGTAGAAGGCAAAAAAATCTCGCAAATTGGGATTAAAGTCAGTAAATGGATTACTATGCACGGCTTGGCTTTGAATGTAGATATGGAGATGTCAGGGTTTGACTTGATTGTGCCCTGCGGGATCGGCGATCGCAAGGTCTGTCAGCTTAAACAATTCATTCCTAATATCAATATAGAATCGGTAAAACAAAGGATGATTACTGCTTTTGCCGAAGTATTTGACATGGATTTAATCCTACTGCCAACCGATATTTAGATGCCCAAATTTAGGATTTGTTGACAATTAGCCAACCAAAAATTTGACCAACCGTGAGTTGGAGATTATTAGCAAAAGCAGGAGCAGGGATAATGTCCGTATCAAGTTCAAATGCTGCAGGAGCTTGATTAGGAGTATAGGCAAAAATTAGTTTCTCTTGAGGGTCAATCAGCCAGACCATTTGGGAGCCATGAGCTAGGCAATGCAAAATATTATTAATCACCCGAGTTACAGATTGATCAGGACTCAGAATTTCAATTACCCAGTCGGGAGGAATATTAAATTGATTAGCGATCGCCCCATCAGGATTAGTAGCTAGATTTTGCCATTGGAATATAACCACATCTGGAACAAGCGATCGCCCGCCAAAATTACATCTCAACTCTGGTAAAGCCCAACCGATTCGATTAACTTTAATAAAGCTGTTAATAAAAGAGAGTAATTCACATTGAATAGTGCTGTGTTGTCCTTGGGGCACTGGTTTTTGTGTAATTTGTCCCTTAAAAAACTCCTTGGCAGGCTTAGTTTCAGGAAGAGCCAAAAAATCGGCAAGGGTTAAAGGTTTTGGAGATGCTTGGATCATATACTTTACCTTCATGGTTGCTCTTATTCTAGGATATCTCCCATATCTCCAAAGCCCACAGCGCAAAAATCTCCAGATTTTCCACCCATTTTACTGACGAGCCGCACATTAGAAATTATCATCGTTTTTTCCATTGCCTTTGCCATGTCATAGAGGGTTAATGCTGCCACTGTAACCGCAGTTAGAGCTTCCATTTCTACTCCAGTTTGCCCCTTAGTTTTAACAATAGATTTAATTTGATAGCCTGGAATATTTTCATCCATCGTAATCTTCACATCCACTGAGGTTAGGGGAATTTGATGACATAGGGGAATAAGATTTGCAGTTTGTTTAGCTGCCATAATCCCAGCTAGTCTGGCGGTGCCGAGAACATCTCCTTTGGGTGTATTACCATCTTGAATAGCATCAAGGGTGCTAGTCTGCATATATATTTCACAAATGGCGATCGCTGTTCGGAGTGAAGAAGATTTTTCGGAGATGTCTACCATATGAGCGGCACCAGTATTGTCAATGTGGCTGAGAGTCATTATTAATATTGAATTGCATTTTTTCTTAGTCTATTTTTCTTAGTCTATGCTTAACATGTAATCGAGTAACTAGTTTTTTAAGCGTTCGCCTTGATTTTGAGCTTAAGCATCTAAACTACAGTGATCAATTTAAATTTAGCCTAGATACTCCCTTCCCACCATAGAAATATACACAGTTTAAATGGGGTTAAGGGGCAAAGCCCCTTCGTGGGGGCGCAGCCCCCCACACCCCCAATGAACTAATCTTTGACTGAGAAGGGAGTAGGTAAACTCATGGGTTATAACCTAGTCTTAATTTTTATCTAGTATTCTAAAAAAGTGATTGATTTAAATAGCTGATCCCCGCTCTAAAATATACAAAAAAAATTTACAATATGGGGCTGCGCCAACTTTTATTTGAACTTGTTGCTAAATTCACCTTGGTTAAAATGTCAAAATTTTCTGTAATTCTAATCCTGTTGTGGCTTGGGTTTAGTAGCCTTTCCACGCCAGCGATCGCAGTTTCTTCACTTGATAACTTCAATGATTCTTTAGGGAATGAAGGGGAAGTTTGTAGCACTCCTGTTCTAGAATCCCTCAAAGCCCACAAGGTCAAATCTGGAGAGACTCTAGAGACTATTGCCAAGCAGTATAAAGTAACTACTGCAACTTTAATGGGCTTAAATCCTCAAAATCGCGATCGCACTGTAAAAATCGGAAAAATTCTCAAAATTCCACCTTTAAATGGCTTGGCATACGATGTCAAAAATCAAGAGACCTATAAATCTATTGCCGATAAATATAGAGTCCGTCCCGATGTCATTTTTGAATACAACGGCTGTCAAAATCGACCTAAAACTGTTTTTATTCCGGGGGCAGTCTGGAGACCAGATCCAGTAATTATTAAGCCCCTAATCATTGGCAAAATTATTCCTCCCAATATTAAAGAGACTGTGATCCTGCAAACAGGAGGCTATCCCCTCCCCTATCGGGTGTCGGTGACTTCGGGCTATGGCTGGCGGAGTAATCCAGTTACAGGGCAATGGGCATTTCATAGTGGCATTGATTTAGGAGCTTCTATGGGTACTCCAGTTCTAGCAGTAAAAACGGGAAAAGTTGAATTTGCAGGCTGGGAAGGTGGCTATGGCAATTTTATTGAAATTATTCATAACTCATTTGGCACTAGATATGCCCATCTTTCTGAAATTTATGTAATAGCAGGACAGCGGGTAGTAAGAGGACAGCAAATTGGAAGAGTCGGTTCTACAGGACGTTCCACAGGACCTCATTTACACTTTGAGGTAATCATGCCCTCTGCCCAAGGTTGGTCAACCCTTGATCCTGCATCTTATTTAATTCGTTTGGCGATGGTATTGGGAGAAATAGTAGCAGCTTAGAAGAAAAATCCAGATAAGAGACCTAAACTTTTTTAGCGATCGCCAAGGATGGGGAACTAGTAAATCTAAAAGTAACAACAGAAACTAAAAATATGCCCACAAAAATTACAATGCCAATTGCCGAGGCATAGCCCATTTCTAAGCTAGTAAATCCCTTTTCGTAAAGATAATAAACAATCGTTTTTGTGCTGTTGGCAGGGCCCCCACGGGACATGATAAATACTTCCTCAAATACCTTCATAGCTGAAATCGAAGACATTACTGCCACCAGAATAATGTAAGGCTGAAGTAGAGGAATAGTAATATCAAAATGTTTGAGCCAACCATCGGAACCATCAATTGCTGCGGCTTCATACAAGTCTTGAGGAACAGATTGCAAACCTGCTAAATAAATTACCATGTAGTAGCCCAGTCCTTTCCATACAGTTACGGCGATTACGGCAAATATTGCAGTTTTAGGATCGGTTAACCAATTGATTTTAATTATTTGCCCATTAAAGATTGAACCAAGGATTGAAACAAAGTAATTAAGTAAGCCATTTTCGGCATAAATCCACTTCCAAGCTAATCCAGCTACTACTACAGAAATCACAACAGGGAAATAATAAATTACTCGAAAGAATTGCATCCCTCGTAGTTTTTGATTAACTAAAATTGCTAAAAATAAAGGAATTATAATTAGTAAAGGGACAGCAACTATTAGATAAATTAGGGTATTTACTAAGACTTGCCAAAATAGTCGATCGCTCCACAGATTAATATAATTTTGCCATCCAATAAAACTAGGCTTAGTAATAAAATCATAATTAGTTAAGCTTAGATAGAATGCTTGAATTATTGGTAAAAAAGCAGTAACTCCAAAGGCTAAAAGTGCAGGTAATAAAAATAGGTATGGTGTTAGCTTATTAACATTGAAATTGAGTTTCATCGGATATTTATTAAGATTAAATTTAGATTAGCCCTTGTAATTTTCTATACCAAATAGTCTTACCATTTTCAGTTTGAGTAAGAATATCTTCAACTATTTCTACTACATTCTGCCAATTCAAATCTGGAAGATCCAAATTGAAGGCAATCTCAGATAGAGCTAGATCCCGCTCTTTTGTAAATTTCTGAATAGTGAGTGGTGGTAACAGCCTTTGGGGATAATCTGCAACTCTTAAAGCCGCTTGCCTTACTAGAGCAACAATTTCATGTGCCATTTCAGTTTTAGCTCGAATTCGTAATTGTTGTAACCCATTATTACTGGTGGCATACATAGGTGGTAAGCGATTGAGAGAATAAGCCACAACCTCGTTTAAGGTCACTCTTTCTCTGGCACTAGGTTCCATCCGTTTAAGTTGTAATTCTGCCACCGCCGTAACTAAGTTTTCGAGGATATTAGTAAAGTCCCAATAGGCTCTGAGCATATAGGAGGCAAACTCTTTCTCGTCTAGGGAAGTCAGCATAGACTGTTGGGATAATGCCAGAGTAATTTGAGAGCTTCTCCAATCAGTCGCATGAGATTTTGATCGTTTTAAGTAGCTTTTAATATTCATGGCATTTCTTCTTGCCAAGCTTAAGTGTGCAGTAGAACTAGATCCTAAGTCATGAATGTTGGCTATAGCTTCCTGTAGCGCTCCTTGCAATTCTTTCCACCTAAGATCTGATCTTTTTAAAAGTTTTTGGAGTTTTGATAGCGTTCGGGCTTCTGTTTCTAGTTCGATCGCTGGTAAGGGTTGAGATTCACGCAATACATCCTTTCTAATCCCCAATACCCCTTGACGGACGGCTCCACTAATTTGATCCTTTAGTTCTTCACAAGCCCGTTTCCGTTGTTGAGCCCAGCCTCTTTGAGTTGTAGCATACATAGTAGGTAGGCGATTGAGGGAATAGGCGATCACGGAGCGGGCATCTACCTGATTTTGTAGAGATAAACTCATGGACTTGATCTGGGATTTTACTTCCTCTATGACTAGTTCTTCGATCGCATTTCTACAACTGGGTAATTCCATTATTTAAGAGTACCTTGGCTTCTTGCTGAAATTATACTAAATACCTTGAGATTACAAAGCTTTTATACATATTTACTTGCAAACTTATCTCACAAATTTATTGAGCAATTATCTGATGCCAAGCCCTAACAGGATCGATAGCGGCGGTAATCGGGCGACCAATCACGAGGTAGTTTGCGCCAAGGGCGATCGCCTGCTGGGGAGTCATAATTCGATTCTGATCGTTACTAAACCCATCCGTCAAACGAATTCCAGGTGTGATCAGACAAAAATTTGGATCAATGTGCGATCGCAGGGTTTCTAATTCGTGGGGAGAACAAATTGCCCCTGAAATTCCACAGTCTTGTGCCATTAAAGCCAAGTGTAAAACATATACCGATAACTCTAAGGGGATTTTTAGATCGGAGGCTAATTCCTGCGATGAAATACTAGTCAGAATAGTTACGGCTAGAAGTTGAGTTTGACTATCTTTGATTTCAGCTTGGGCAGCTTTAAGCATTGCCTGACCACCAAGGGCATGAACCGTTAAAAAATCCACTTCATATTTTGCCAAGACTCGACAAGTGGCAGCAACTGTATTCGGGATGTCATGGAGTTTTAAGTCTAAAAATACTTTTTTACCCTGTGCTTTTAAGTAGCGAATTATCTCTATGCCGCAACTGGTAAATAACTCTAGCCCCACTTTCCAAAATGTGACTTCGGGTAGTTGTTCGACAAATGCAATCGCGAGATCGAGACTAGAAACATCAAGGGCTACGATAATTTGATCTTTATGCAAAGCTTTAATTAATATTGAATTTAGTAATTTTTTACAATTCTAAACCGTTCTATAAAAATATACTTACTCTCTTTTCATTTAAAGATTATAGGTATTTAGGAATACGCCCTCATATCAGACAGTTGTCTTCTTTCCGAAAATATGTAATTGGGTAGAGATGAATTTTAGGCTTCAGCTACTAAGCTAATTGATATTCCAGCACTATAATCTTGGACATACAAGCCATGTCTGAACCAGTAAAAGAAAAAATCAATATTAATCTTGAGAAAGCTAAAGAAGAAGGGAAGTATAGAGTTGACAACATTCGAGAAATTGTCAGAGATGCAGTTTCCCAAGCTGCTTCCGAACTCAAGGAAGGGACAGGAGAAATTGGCAGCATTATCAAAACTGCAGTTTCTAATGCGATCGCCGACTTAAAGCAAAGAGGAAGGCGTGATCCTGACGAAATATCTGCTTCTATTACTGGAGCGATCGAGGGTAGCACCGAGCAGAAACAACAAGAAATTGCTCAACATCGAGCCAGACTCCAACAACTTCAGGCTCAGATTGATGAACAACAACGGCAACTAGATAATGAAATTAATGGCGTCCTAGTTGATATCCATAATGAAGATACACCTGAAGACGGAATGAAACTAGCGGTGAGCCAAGCCATTGGTAACGTAATGGATGAACAACAGTCAGGAGTATTGCAACAGCAATATCTTAAACTTAAAGCCCAGTTAGCAACATTGGATGAGAAGCTGCAAGATCGTTATGGGAATCGCTATGTTGAGGTCAAAGACCAATGGGAAAATGCCAAGGTTTGGTATAAAAATACTAAAGCCGAGGCAGACGCTAACGGTACTATTCCCTTGCACGAAAAGCAATCCAAAATAGAAGGTAATTTGGGCAATTTAGGAGAAACAGTTGCTCGCAAAGAGCATGAAGTTAAGGAACAACTGACAGACATTATTCAAGACTTTTGGCAAGCCAAGGGTTTGGGTAATCGATCTAAACGTTAATCACATCTATCAAAACTGTTAGAAATTCTATTAAAAATTAATTAGGAGATTCATTATGAAAATATTGCAAATTATATTGGGAGTTTTTCTCCCCCCCGTAGGTGTTTTTCTAGCCTACGGCATTAGCTCTACCTTGTTGATTAATATTTTACTCACATTTTTAGGCTATATCCCTGGATGTATACATGCTGTGTGGGCAATTGTTAAACATCAAGAACAGACAGCAAATATCTAATTACTGAACTTACAAAAATTTATTAGGAGAAAACATATGATGGCTTACCTTGTGACGATTTTGGGAACTGGCTTAGGGCTATTAGTAGTAGATACTCTAGTTCCAGGCGTTGATATTGCTAACTTTCCCTCAGCTTTAATTGCAGCGATTATTATCGGATTGGTTAACTCCTTTATTAGACCTATACTTGCAACTTTATCGCTTCCTCTTACTTTTTTAACTTTGGGAGGCTTCTCCTTAATTGTGAATGGATTTTGTCTATGGCTAGCTTCTATCTTGGCACCAGGTTTCAGTATGAATGGATTGCTAGCCTTTATCCTTGCTCCTATTATTCTGTCTTTTACCAGTACTTTCTTGAACAAGTATTTTGCCGAAAGAGCGATCGGATAGTCTATACCCACAAATCCTTCAGTTTAAATTCTTCAGTTTAAATTCTTCAGTTTATAGGAGTGAAAGATGAAAATTTTCCAAAACGTTCACAAACTAATGTCTATATTGACTTTAGTAGTTATCCTCAGTTTTACAACTAGCTGTGGAGCTAATTCAACTAATCAGGCGGCAGTTGGTACAATTAATCCTGTTCAATTAAATCAACAACAAAATCAGTATGGGCAGCTAGCTCGAGGCAACTCTACCCAAGGGCAAAACTTTGGTGATTGGGTAATCTCGGCTAGTAAGGGCTTAATCAAAGATGTATATGTCCGTGATAACAACAAATTGGGAGTTGTGATTTCTCCGAAAGTTTTGCCCGCGGATGTTAAGAACTTAGCAAAGTCCCTAGCTCAAGGTTTTCATCAGAACTTTCCTGAGCAAGACTTAACGGTTTTAATCTATGCCCCAGATAAACAGCTTATTCTCACTGCCCGTTACGACGTCCAGTCCAAACAGATTGAATACCAGCAACCTAGTTGAAATCCAGATCATTATTTAGGTATATCACTTTTGAAAGAGAGGAACTCGATCTTGTATCCCTCTTTAATTTTAGGAATAGCCTATTTAATCACAACTAATGAATTATTGACAAAATCTCAAAGAGATAATTAAAAGAGATAGTAATGGATACCAAAACTTCTAATTTTAATGATAGTGGTTGGCGTGAAAGTTATAGTTCTCGTCCTTACGTACCCAAAGGAAGCCAATATGAAAATTACCAAATTGCCTATGAGGTTGGACACGAGAGCTATGACCGTTATCCCAATCAGAGCTTTGACGAAGTTGAATTTGACCTGAAGCGGGAATATGAATCCCTCTGTACACATCGCGGACGAGTAGGATTGCCTTGGGAGGAGGCAAAACATGCAGTGCGTGACGCCTGGGATCAAGCAGGGACAACCTAAATAGACTTCGTAAACTTTTACAGGAAAACTAAAATGACTATTTCAGACTCACTTTCACAAGGAAGCATTTCTGCTTCACGTCGAACATTACTCAAATGGGGATT